>NZ_JBSPZA010000002.1:0-165271 GCF_053851535.1 Desulfoplanes sp. PS50
CTGCATCATGGGCGTCCCTGACCAGTTGGACCATGGCGGGATGGCGGCGCATGTGATCGGGTGCATACCCTCCGGGAATGATCAACCCGTCAAAATCAGCCACCTTGAGATCCTTGGCCTGAACATCAGGTTCCACCGGGATTCCGGCTTTGCCGGTGTACCGGGGCTGGCCTGCTCCGGCCGTGACAACCTGGATTCCGGCCTCCTGCAGTCGGTAGTAGGGATACCAGAATTCCAAATCATTATACATGTTTTCAACCAGGATGACGACTTTTTTGCCTGTGGGTTCCATGGGATCCTCCCTGTCTGGTTGGGGTGGCGTTGTGAAACGCAACCGTGCTCCCTGGTCCTTGTGGAACACGGTTTTCAGCCTTGTACCACGGAGTTTGGAGCATGGCCAGTGAGGGCCAGAAAGGCTCTTACTGTTTGCGTTGTGTCTTCATGGTTGGATATTTTTTTACAGCGTTGGTTTGAATGTGTTTGTCAGGTCGTTGAGGTCAGTTTGAGCCCGATAATGCCGGCAATGATCAGTGCAACGCTTATCAGACGGGCCAGGTTTGCAGGCTCCCCAAAGAGCATAATCCCCAGGAGTACCGTACCGACAGCACCCACGCCGACCCATACGCTGTAGGCTGTGCCCACGGGAAGGGTTTTCACGGCCATGCCGAGCAGCCACAGACTTATGATCATCGCCACAATCGTCCATATGGTTGGCCCCAATCTGGAGAAGCCCTCGGTATATTTCAATCCAATAGCCCATCCTGTTTCAAACAATCCAGCAAGAACAAGAATAAACCATGTCATACTGATTCCTTTTTCAGTTATGGGGTCGTCCCCGACAAAGAGTGGAATAATGAGGTCGTCCTCATATTCATTCAAAAAACATGGTGATGGCATCCCCATGGCGGCAAAAACGCGCAGCGGTTGTGCCGGCCAGGTTCATTGGTTTGTGCTTACAGCCGGAATCTGCGCCAGAAGCGCCACATGAACATGCCTCCCCAACGGAAATCTGGCTATTCCCGAATGTTGAAAAATTCAAGGAATCAGAACCCTCATGGTCCTGGGCTCATGGTGTGTCTTGCTGGCAGCAGGACAGGCGGGGTGACTGCTCCATCAGCACCATTTTTCCCAAGTTCCTGGCAAGGCAGGTGTTTCTTTTGATCTGGTCCTAGGGAGATCTGTCAGGGAAAGAGGTGGTTGGGTGACAGCCTGCTTTTTCAGGGGGTATTTTCTGCTGGTCTTCCTGCAGACATGGGGATATGGGGTTGATCTCCAAGCGGCTGTGTCATGGCTGTTCTGTCTTTGTATCTCCACAATCTGTTTTCGAGGAAGCATATGCATATGTCTCTTTCCCTTGTCCGCCGGATCGTGCAGGCAGGGTTTGCCCTGTTCTGCCTCTGGGTCGGGTGGCGGTTTTATGGATTTTATCTCTGGCTCACAGGATCGTCAGATGTGATGGTTCCCAGGCCTCCCTCGGTGGAGGCCTTTTTGCCCATCAGCGGGCTTTTGGGCCTCAAGTCCTTTGTGCTGACGGGCGTGTTTGATCCCATCCATCCTGCAGGCCTTGTGATCCTGCTTGTGGCCGTGGGTTCTGCCCTTATGTTTCGCCGGGCCTTTTGCGGATACGTTTGTCCCATTGGCTGTTTGTTTGACGCGGTACATCGCCTGGCCTCCCGGTTTGTTCCCTGCCTGACGTTGCCTTTCTGGCTGGATCGTGTGCTGCGCAGTCTCAAGTATCTTGTGCTGCTGTTTTTCCTGGGCACGATTTTCGGGGCCATGAGCTTGCCGGCTGTACAAGGATTTCTCCATTCTCCCTACAATATGCTGGCCGACGTCAAGATGCTTGAATTTTTTCTTCACCCCAGTTCTCTTTTTCTTGTGGTTTTTGGTATCCTGGTTGTGGCGGGCATGTTCATCCCCAGGTTCTGGTGCCGGTATCTGTGTCCCTATGGAGCGCTTGTGGAAGTGGTCGCCTGGGCAAGCCCTCTGGCCGTGCATCGGAACCCTGATCAATGCCTTCATTGCGGCCGTTGCACCCGCGTCTGTCCCGAGGGCATTGGCGTGGATATCAAGGAACGCGTCTCCTCTCCCGCCTGCATGCTGTGCATGCGCTGTCTGGATACCTGTCCGGCACCAGATGCCCTGAATATCCGGGTCATGTCCCGGCACCGGGTGAGGGGTTACTGGATTGGCCTGGGCATGGTGGCGGTGTTTGTCCTTGCCTGGGTCATTGCCCTTGCAAGCGGCCACTGGCATACCCAGGTAAGCCCTGACATGGTGCGCATGTTGCTGGAAAGAGGGTAATTGCGGGCAATTGGATTGTCGTGCTATGGGGATGTACCAGGCCTGGTCATGGCCTTGTGACTGGTTGCACCTGACCAACCATTGGCTGTTCTGGTCGCTCTGGTGTGCCCTGCATGTTTTTACTGAAAATCCGGGAAATCATTCTATGTCGTTTGTTGATCCTGATTCGCATCTGGCCATGATCCGTCACGGTATAAAAACCGGACTGGCCGCTGTGCTGGCCTGCACCATTGCATGGCTTTGTCATTTGGAATTCTCTTATTGGGCAGGCCTTTCGGCCGTCATTGTCATGCAGGTCAATGTGGCTGATTCCATCCGCATGTGTTTGTACCGGTTTTCCGGCACAGCCGTGGGGGCCTTTATCGGAATAGTGGCCATTGTGCTCTTTCCGGAAAACCGGGTGATGACCATGGTGGCCCTTTTCTGCTCTGTGGGGTTTTGCGCCTACATGACCCGGTACAGCGCCAGATACCGCATGGCAGCCATTACCGTGTGCATTGTGGTGCTGGCCAGTATTGGTGAAGAAAGCCGGCTTGTTTTTGGAATGCTTCGAGTGGTGGAGATCGGAGTGGGGGTGGTTTCCGCCTTTGTGGTGAGTGTGTTGCTGTGGCCGGTACGCGCGGGGAATGCCCTTCGGGCAAGGCTCAGGAATCGGTTCAACGAGTGCGCTGATGCCTATAAACAGCTGGTGCATGCGTTTTTATCCCTGCAGGCCGAAGTGGACCCGCACCTGTTTGACGGGTTTCTTGGGGAGATTCGCAAGGATCGCAGCCTGTACCAATCAATGGTCCGTCACGAAAGGTGGATGTACCACGAAGATGTGGATGTGCTGGGACTTCGGGTACGCACCCTGGAAACCTGCGGCACCCATTTGCAGACCATGCTCCATGCCCTGAACAGCGTTGATGGGCAGGGGTATGAGATTATCATGGAGCAGGAGCTTCGGGATCTGGTGGACGCCACCCTGGCCGTCATGGAGTCCATGGGTGCAGGGCAGGTCCCTGATATGGACGAGCTTGCCCAGGCCTTTGACCGGGCCGAGTCGCGGTTGCTGGAATTACGCGAAGGCGGGGCCACCCGGCGGTTCCATTTGCAAAAGCTCATTCAGTTTTTTGCCTTTTACCATGGCACCCGGGCCATAGCCAAAAACATCCTCAATCATGGGCGGGAGTTTTCAAGGGGTGAGTTACCAGGAGGCGGTGCCGATTTCTTCTCATGGCTGGCTCATCCCGCTTTCTAAGCCTTTCAACCACACCCTGGCCCTGTCCGGCGCAACAACGAGGGCCCTGGCATGGTTTGCCGCTTCAGGCATCGATATCACCCAGGGGGGCCCGCTCTTTCTGCTGGTCGCTGTCCTGTCCAACCTGGTCTCCAACGTGCCCGCTGTCATGCTCCTTCTTCCCGGGGTACACGATCCCCAGGCGGGCATCCTCCTGGCCCTTTCGAGTACCCTGGCCGGCAATCTCTTCGTGGTCGGGAGCATCGCCAATATCATCGTTCTTGATCAGGCAGCCCGGCAGAATATCCGGATCTCGTGGAAAGACCACGCGCCAGTGGGCATTCCGGTCACCCTGCTGACCATGACCATTGGATGGATCGGGGTCGCTATGTTCTAGGCTATGCGTGAAAAAACATGGTTGGCAGTTTGAGGAATCATCCTTCCCGCTTCATGATCTTGTCTGATTGACAGGAATGACGTATGAACAAATCATGAGTACACACAAACGAGCGAATTCCCAGGTTTCGAGACACGGCGTGAACAACAGGCATGACGGGTCATACAAGCAGCTGTTTTCCCATCCGGAGATGGTTGCAAGTCTGATCCGGGATTTCGTGCCCGAGGACTGGGTCGAGGAACTTGATTTTTCCTCTTTGGAGAATACCAACAAGAGCTTTATCACCGATGACATCCGCGATCGTCATGACGATATCATCTGGCGTGTCAGATGGCAGGGATCCTGGGTGTATGTGTATCTGCTCATCGAATTCCAGAGCACGGTTGACCCGTGGATGGCCGTGCGGATCATGGTCTACACGGGATTGTTGTATCAGGATCTCATCAAGAGCGGACAGGTCGCTACCGGCAATCGGCTGCCACCTGTTTTTCCTATTGTGCTCTACAACGGAATGGGACGATGGACAGCGAGCCAGGAAGTTGCCGATCTGATCGAACCAATATCCCTTGGTCTGCGGCGCTACAGGCCGAGCCAGCGGTATTTTCTTCTGGAGGAGGCCAATGTTCCCCGAGAAAAGCTCGAAGCACGCGAAGGCCTTTCCACGCTCTTGATCCGTTTGGAGCAGGCTTCTGGTCCTGCGGAGTTGCAAAATGCGGTTAAAGCACTTATTAGAAGACTCAAAGGGCAGGAATATCTTTCCCTGCGGCGGGCGTTCACTGTCTGGATACGCAGGGTGCTCCTGGGCAGGATGATGCCTGAAGAGCCCATTCCTGAAGTCGATGACCTGCAGGAGGTAGACAATATGTTGGCAGAACGTGTGACCCAATGGACAGAAAAATGGAAGATGGAAGGTCTGCAGGAAGGAAGAAAGGAAGGTCTTAAACAGGGACTTCAGCAGGGTATGCAGCAGGGTATGCAGCAGGGTATGCAGCAGGGCATGCAGCAGGGCATGCAGCAGGGTCGGCTGGAGCAGGCTCAGGATATATTGATTAAAACCCTGAAGATGAAGTTTGCTTCGGTGCCTTCCCGCGTGATCAGCCGGATACGTGCCATCCATACGAAAGAGACGGCGGACAAACTCTTTGAACAGGCCTTTACCTGCGTAAGTCTGGAAGAATTTGAAAAGGAGCTTGAGGCTGTCACGGACAACTGAATGCAGCTGATCTGTATGAGACGCTATTTGATCTAAACACCCCGCTGATATGCATACCAGTGGGGTGTTCGTTTGTGAGAGATCTTTCTGCCGGCCACATACCGATTCTTTCCGGGATGTTGTTAATATTTCAAGCACCCCAACGGCTTGATGATATTTTTGCCGTGAATCACGCAAAATCCAGCAGCACCTTCGTGGCTCCCCGGGTTTTGGCCCGGTCGAATGCCTGCAGGGCACTCTCGAAGGGATAGATGCTGTCGATGATCGGTGACAGGTCAACGCCGGTTTGTAGATAATCCAGGGCAGGCCGGAACAGGCCGCAGCGTGATCCGACCACGGTGATTTCATCCACCACCACTGGTGTCAGATCGATGGGTTCGTGAGCGGCGAGGGTGCTTTTGAGGATTAGGGTTCCCCGGGGTTTGGTGTGGGCGAGAGAGAAACCAAAACCGCTGGCGTTGCCTGTGGCCTCGATCACGAAATCGTATTTTTTAGCATCCATGTCGGGCAAAAGCATGGTTTGGTTGCCAAGTTGTGCGGAGATGGCCAGTTTGTCGGGATGCTTGCCCACGTGACTGACGGAGGCCCCGGTCGTGGACAGGGCGTGGCTGATCAAAAGTCCGAGTTTGCCGTCTCCGACAATGAGCACTTCGTCCGCGGAGACAATGCGCACCTGTTTGAGGATCTCGAAGGCCGCGGCGAGGGGTTCGGTCAGTGTGGCGAATTCGTTGCACAAGGCCTCGGGAACCTCGATCAGGTTGGCTACCGGAAGGGTGATGTACTCGGCAAAGCAGCCGTCACGTCTGTCAATGCCGAGAGTCGTCCGCTCGGGACAGTGCCGCCCGAGGCCCTGGGTGCAGTATGTGCATGAAGGCCTGGTACATCCGCAATTGATGTCTCCGACCACCCGTTTGCCGGTCAGGCCGGTGTCGGCGTCATTGACGATTTCCACGATCCCCACGAACTCATGGCCTAAAATCCCCGTAAATCCCATGTAGCCTTTGGTGATTTCGATATCCGTGTTGCAGATTCCGGCCATGAGAATGCGGATGACTGCCTCTCCAGGCAAGGGAGTTGGTCGGGGCGCATCTGCGGTCATGGCGAGGGTGTTTGAAAAGATAAGTGCGTGCATGGTTTTGAAATTTAAGAGATTTAAGAGAATTTAGAGAGTTGAGGACGTTAAGAAAAATAAGAATTTTTTGAATTTGTAACTTATTGGAATGCATTGCTTTAATTTTTACAATCTTCTGTTTGTCGGTCAAATTTTTCAGTGCATCCAGCCCGATAGGGCCTGAGAGGGGGTATTGGAATTATTCTTGCTTTTCTCTTCTCGCTCGACTATACACCCCCGGCGGCAAACAGGGATCTTTAAAGCGGTTCAGCAAGGCTGTTGAGCCGTTTTTTTATTGGATCGACCCGGCCGTGATCGGCTGTCGATTGGATAGCCACTTGTAACGGTCTCCGCAACCATGCGGAGTTCACACATATTTGAGGATACGACAATGCATCAAAAGAAACACAATGAACATATTCGCAATATCGCCATTATCGCCCACGTCGATCATGGCAAGACCACCCTGGTGGACAATATGTTCAAGCAGAGCGGGGTATTTCGTGAGGGCCAGGATGTGGACGACCGGATCATGGATTCCATGGATCTCGAGCGGGAACGCGGAATAACCATTTCAGCCAAGAATTGCGCGGTCTTGCATGACGGGGTAAAGATCAACATTATCGACACCCCCGGGCATGCCGATTTTGGCGGCGAAGTGGAGCGCTCCCTGTCCATGGCCGAAGGGGCCATCCTTCTTGTGGATGCCTCGGAAGGTCCCTTGCCCCAGACCCGGTTTGTTTTGAAAAAGGCCCTTGAGGCCGGCCTGGCCATTATTGTGTGCATCAACAAGATCGATCGCAAGGATGCCCGACCTGACGAGGTGCTGGACGAAATCTACGATCTGCTCATCGATCTGGGTGCCTCAGAAGAACAGCTTGATTTTCCTCTCTTGTACACCATCGGAAAGATAGGGGTGTCCAAGCAGTCTCCCGAAGATGCGGATGGTGATTTGACCCTGCTTTTCAATACCATTGTCAAGGAAGTTCCCGCACCCGGGTACGACGAACAGGAACCTTTTCAGATGCTCGTTTCCGATCTCGGGTATTCGGATTATCTGGGTCGGCTGGCCGTGGGCAAGGTTTTTAATGGTGTGGTCAAGTCCAACGAATCTCTGGTTCGTTTGGATGTCAGCGGGCAGCCCCTTCCTCTGAAGGTATCCAAACTCCAGGTTTACGAAGGGATGGGCTACCAAGAGGTCAAAGAGGTCGGGCCTGGTGACATTGTCGTGCTTTCAGGGATCGAAGATGTAACGATCGGAGATACCATCTGCACCAAGGAGCATCCCAAACCCTTGCCCCGGATCACGGTGGACGAACCCACGGTTTCCATGCGTTTTGCCATCAATACTTCGCCCTTTGCCGGGCGGGAGGGCAAACTGGTTCAATCGCGGGTCATCAGAGACCGGTTGTTCAAGGAAACGTTGCTCAACGTGGCCATCAAGGTCGAAGAGACTGATGAAAAGGATTCTTTTGTGGTCAAGGGACGGGGAGAGTTCCAGATGGCCATTCTCATCGAGACCATGCGCAGAGAGGGGTTCGAGCTGAACATCGGGCGACCCGAGGTCATTTTCAAGACCAAGGACGGTAAGCGGCAGGAGCCGATGGAAAAGGTCTTTATCGATTGTGAAGAGACCTTCATGGGCGTGGTTACTGAAAAACTCTCCACCCGCAAGGGAAGGATGATCAACCTGGTCAATAACGGCAAGGGCCGGGTCCGGATGGAATTTGCCATTCCTTCCCGAGGGCTTATCGGCTACAGGGACGAATTTTTGACCGATACCAAGGGAACGGGAATCATGAATTCTCTGTACGCCGGATATGACGACTATTGCGGGGATATTCCGGGTCGGTTCACAGGGGCCCTGGTGGCAGACCGTCAGGGTAATGCCGTTGCCTATGCCCTGTTCAATCTCGAACCCCGCGGCCGTCTTTTCTGTGTTCCCAATGATCCGGTCTATGAGGGAATGATCGTTGGTGAAAACAATCGGACCAACGATATTGACGTCAATCCGTGCAAAACCAAGAAACTGACCAATATGCGTGCCTCGGGCAAGGATGAGGCCGTCGTGCTCACCCCGGTATTGCCCATGACCCTGGAAAAGGCCATTCATTTCATCAAGGAAGACGAGCTTGTCGAGGTGACTCCCCAGAGTATCCGCCTGCGCAAGGTCGTGCTTTCAGCTCGAGACAGACATTCCATGGCCGGGGTGGCCAAGAAGAAAAAAGCGGAATGATCCGGGATCTTCCGGCACCTGGCCGTACACCCACACTGCAGAAGACAATCGTGACCCGACAGGGTTGCGGGTCACGTCCGGGATGCCAGGGTATCGATCTGTATCGGTAATCTGTCACAACGGGTCTGGAGCAGCTCTGAGCGGTGATTCCTCGTTTAAAGAAAAAAGCGGGAACCTTCAGGTTCCCGCTTTTTTTCATGCCCGTTGCGAGTCGTTCACGCAGAGATCATCCTTTTCCGGTGGTGCCGAGCGGCAGACCATGTTTCGGCCGCTGGTCTTGGCTCGGTAGAGAGCCTGGTCCGCCAGGTGGATCAGATAGTCCGCAGGCTTGAGCAGGGACGGTTTGATGGAAGAAATGCCTATACTGGTCGTTACCTGGAAATAGTGCTCGTGGAATTTAAAGGTGTGCGCAGCGATCTTTTTGCGGATTCTTTCAGCCAGAATCCAGGCGTTTTCTTCCTCGGTATGTGGGAGGATGACCACGAATTCCTCGCCCCCGAACCGGGCCGGAAAATCACACTCCCTGAGGGTGGTCCGCAGGATGTCGGCCACTTCGCGCAAGACCATGTCACCGGCAAGATGCCCGTAATCGTCATTGATCTGTTTGAAATGATCCAGATCGAGCATGAGCAGACTCAGTTCATTCTGATAGCGTTGATGACGTTTGAGTTCCTTGACGATCCTTCTTTCAAAATTCTGGCGGTTGAAGATTCGGGTCAGGCCATCATGATCGGCCTGATTCTGCATTTGACGATATAATAAAGCGTTTCTAAGCGCCAAGGCCAGGTGATTGGCAACGGCTTGCAGAACTTTGACCCTGTCTCTTCCGAGCAGCTCAGCCTCCCTTGAGACCATGAAGAGGATACCAAACGTCCTTTCGTTCCATATCAAGGGGAGTTGGATGGTGGTTCCGGAATCAGGGAGATCTATGGGGTGGAACAGTGATTCGTCGTGTTTCAGGATCTCCACCTGATAGCTCTTGACGGCATTTCTGGCGTGGCGTTCGGCCTGGTCAAGGAGGTGTCCAACCCATTGTTCGTGCATGGTGTCATCAAGGTTGGGGGGGATGAATATCTCAGCCGAGAGAAAGGCCGGAGCCTCTGGATTCCAGAAGATCCCCATGATGGATTCGACCTCGAGCAGGATATTCAGATCACGGCCCGCCTGGTTGATGATCGTGCCGGGATTGAGGCTTTTGCTTGCCTTGGTCAGAATTTTGTTTAAGAAATCAAGCTGCTCGTTCTTGCGGGCCAAAAGTTCTCTTTCCAGGATGATCTCATTGGTCATTGTATAGATGTCATCGTAGACGGAAAAAATTTCGTGGGCCTTTTGGCAGCATTTTTCCAGTTTTTCGGTTGTCAGGGGTAATCTGATGGCATCAAGAAAATTCTGGGAAACGACTTGTTCGATATCGCATTTGATATGTTGGTCGTCTTTTTCCAGGACCAGAATCATTTTGCAATTTTTACGACCAGTGACGGTCTTGCGCTGTGAATCGGTCATATCGGACCAGGCCTTCAGGGTAATCAGTGTGAGGCATGCTCCTTGATGTATGTCCGGAAAGTTGTCCGTCAATTGATTGACTGTCTTGTGCTCCAGTCGGACGCCTGACGAAAGCGTGTGAAGCATGGCCATGGGTTCGTCAACTTCCATTCCGACAACCCAGATGTGTTTTTCCTTGTCAGTGAAGGGGACGGTCATCGTGGTCTGGGGCATGAGCATGGTTAATCCTTGAGCGAAGAGTGGTTTGAAGTGGAAAAAAATGACGGTAGTTCCTAGATATGCAATGAAAGGGCCACGTATGACAAAGAAGCGAATTTGGGGCACTCTCGATCCGTTTATCGAAGGCGGGGCATGTATGGGCCGGAAGGTAGCCAACGCTGGTTTTTTTCAGACCCTGATCCGTTCCCAGTCCTTTGACGAATACCATTTTTTTCTTTCCGACAGCGCAACCCTTTCGAATGCCAGAAAAAATTTAAAAAAGCGGTTTCAGGATTCTCAGTCCACGCTCCGTTTTTTTCTCAGACGACAGCTCCCCGACCAACTGCGAACAACTTCCTATCATTGCTTTCACCTGTCCGATTGCATCAATTGGCCAGCCTATCTCGCCTCATTGCGCAACCGGTATTCCCGGCAATTATTTCCCATCACCAGTTTGACCCATTCCCTGAGTCTGACACGCTATGTTCGGGAAATGCTCGTCCAGATTTGGCCCGGGACCACCCCCCGGGATTGCATTGTTGCTTCGTCAACAGCGGGCAAGGGCGTGGTCGAGAATATTCTTGCCCAGGCCCGGACCTATCTGGGTCATCCGATGCGGGACGTCCCACAACCGGCTTGCCGGATCATCCCCTTGGGGATCGATGTTGCCGATTTTGCTCCCCCCAGCCGGGAGGAGCGGCTGCAGGGCAGGCAGCAGTGGTCCGTGGGAAAAAAAGAAATCGTTCTTTTGGTTTTTGGAAGGATCAGTCCCCATTCCAAAATGGATATCCTTCCTTTGCTGCGGGCCTTGCAGCGTGTTTTTGCTCAGGGGATCAAACGTTCAGGTGTTCGGCTGATGGTTTCCGGCTGGGTCGATCCGGGTGATGAATTTCCTGAAACCTTGAAGACTCTGGCCCAGAACATGAAACTGCGTATGGACCTGATTGCCTCTCCTGACGAAGCAACCAAGAGGAGGCTTTTTGCCGCGGCAGACATCTTTGTCTCCCTGGCCGATAACCCACAGGAGACCTTTGGTCTGTCCCTGCTGGAGGCCGGGAGTATGGGGCTGCCGGTCGTGGCATCGGATTTTGATGGTTATCGAGATATTGTGCTTCCGAATCAGACGGGGCTTCTCGTGCCCACACTGGGAAACCCACAAACCGGTTTCATCGATGAGATGGCCCCGTTGATCAGTGATTATCATTCGCACCTGTGGCTGAGTCAGGGAACTGCTGTCGATGTTCCTGAACTGGCAAACCATCTTTGCCGATTGATCACGGATGATGAAGTGCGTCAGCGTATGGGAGCGGCTGGTCGTGATCGTGTGGTTTCCATGTTTTCCTGGGAACGGGTCGTTGGCGAATATGTCAAACTCTGGGATGAGCTGTGGGCCGTGCCCCTCGATCGGGAGCGTTTTTCAGGCCGTCACCCTCTGAACATGGCCTACGGGACTGTTTTCGGGAACTATTGCACGGCCAATATTTCACCGTCCACGCGGATTACCTGGACGAAGTCCGGTCAGGCCGTCTACCGCAGGCAGGATTTTTTTCTGATCTATGCGGGCCTGGAGGATTGGATAACCCCGGAGATCGTCAGGCTGCTCGTGTTTCATTCCCGTGAGCCCGTTTCCCTGGTGAAATTGGTTCAGGTTTTGAAAAGATCGTTTCCTGATTTGACCGAGGACCATTTGCATCTGGTTGTCATGTGGGCCCTCAAGCAGGATCTGATCAAGAGGGTTGATAACGGGGAGTCGGAGAGGGCGGGCGATTCATTGCAGTAGTGATGGCAAACGGGGTGCTTGTCTGCTCGGGTGATAGCACGGCCTTGGTGGAAAAAGCGGTCGAACTGCTCAAACATCCAGCAATCTGTCGGCGTATGGGAGAGGTTGCCTGGCAGACAGGAAAAGAACGATTTTCTCTGGAAAGGATGGGTGCCGGATATGAACGGGTGTATACGAGGATGGGGCCCGGCATGGATAAGAAGCTTCAGGCGTGATGGTAGGGGATGTTTTTGAGAAGCGTACCGGCGCGGTAAAGTTGTTCACATAAAATGACCCGGGCCAATTCATGGGGAAAGGTCATGGGGCCGAGGCTGAGCAGGGTGTCTGCGCGGTCGCGTACCCGCTGATCCAGACCATAGGCGCCGCCGATGACAAAGCAGGGGGCCTTGACGGGATGCTCGAACCACGTCTGCAGCGTTCGGGCCAGTTCGGGAGATGTCATGGTCCGGCCGTGTTCGTCCAGGCAGACGACATGATCTCTGGGCGTTATCTTGTTGAGGATGGCCTGGCCCTCTCGGGCCATTCGCTCGACCGGGTCCTTGCCGGTGCCGTCTTTGACAATGGTTTCCCGGCACTTGTACCACCGTTTGATCCTGGTATCGTAATGCGTTGCTGCTGATTGCCAGTAGGGGCTTTTGAGTTTGCCCACGAAGATGTATTGAATGCGAAGCATGAAGTGTCCTTTGTCACAAAGGGCGTGCAATCTTCACCGTGATCCCGTGATCCCGGGAAGAGTGATTTAATTGTTCGAGGGGTGAAAAACGGCTGCAGATGCAGGCTGGTAACGAGTGGCTATCAAAAAAACATTCCGATAAGATCCAAGTATCTCTCTCAAGACCGCTTTGGGTAAGAGAATGTCGTGAGGTTGTCAAAGTTGTCTGGATGGAGTATTTTTATATGATGTGTACACGGTTGCATCCTTTGCGGGGTCTGTTCGCTTTCGCGAGCCCCTGCCTTTTTTCCCGCATGTGGCGGGCTATCATTTGCAGTGCCATATTTCTGCTTTGTGGTGGTGGGTTGCTTCATGCCCAATCCTTGATCTTGAACGATCTTGTCGTGGACAACAGCAATGGCACCATGACCGTCCATTACGGGGTGCTGGTCGAGGATGCTCCGGCCATCGAGCAGGCATTGTCCGAAGGATTGAAGCTTCGATTCATCGGTCATGTCGCCCTGTATGAGAAACGTTCCTTGTGGTGGAATGAATTTCTCGTGGAGAACAATTTTGTTTGTGATCTTCGTGAGGATACCCTCAAGCAGGAAGTGGTCCTGGTTATCGACGATCAGGAAACCCGTTTCCCCATGTCCGAATTTGCCAGGGTTTTTCAGGAACGGTTGGAGCATCTGGTCACCCCTCTTGGGCCCTGGAGCATGGTTGACAAGAAAACGACCTATATTGTCAGGCTCACCCTTACCATGAGCCGGATAGATGTACCTGTCTGGATTCGTGTTCCTCTGTTTTTCTGGTCCTGGGATTTGGTTCCTGAAACCACCTTTGAAATGGAATTCGCGTACTGATGTTCAGTGAACATGGCAACGCGGGGACCGTTGAGCAAACAGACCGAGCCCCAGCCATCCATGCCGCATTTCGCCAGGATGGCAGCAAACCAAACCCCTGAAAACAATTGAGAGCACGTCCTTCCCAGCGACTTCGTTTCTTGAGTGAAACGGGCGCTTAACCCTTGCCCTTTCCCCTCTTATGTCGTCCCAATCCCCTCAACACATCAACATGCACCCCAATGTCCAGCATGAGCGGAAAAAGCGTCAGCGTGAATTGTGGCTGGCCCTTTTCGGCGTCGTGCTCATCGGGGTTTTAAGCTGGGTGGAGCTCAAGTTTTTCGGTGTCAATTCTTATCTTTTTCTGGGGCTTTTCAATTTCAATCTCATCCTTCTGCTGCTGGTCCTGTTTCTGGTTCTCCGTAACGTTGTCAAACTGGCACTGGAGCGCAAGCGCAAGGTCCTGGGTGCCAAGCTGCGTACCCGGTTGGTGGTCATTTTCTTTTCCCTGTCCATCATCCCCACGCTGCTTATGTTCTTTTTATCCATCAAATTCGTCCAGACATCGGTGGATTATTGGTTCAAGGCCCAGGTGGAAGGGTCCATGGAACAGGCCCTTTCTGTGGGGCAGGCCGTGTATAACACGGTCAAGGGACGATTGGACGGCAAGGGAGAAAAGATAGTCGAGACTATCCGGACGAGCAAATTCGCCTGGGGCGGCAAGGCCATGGATCGGCTTTTGATTTCCCGGCGAGGAGATCTGGACCTGAGCCTCATCGGGGTACTCACGCCCTCGCGAAATGAACAGAACTGGCATGATGCACCCGAGTGGGAGAGTGCCTGGGCAGATATCAAAAAGGGGATCGCCTGGTCCGAGTTGGAGGAGAACCATCAGTTCTGGTCGGCTGTCTGGCCCGGTAAAGAGGCTGATCTTGTCGTGGGCATCGTTCCTGTGGACGAGGGGGCCACAGGCTATCTGGTTCTCGGAACGACGCTGCCTCAGGGACTGCTCTTCAAGCTGGATCAAATCGTCAGGGGGGTGGACGAGTACAAGCAGTTAAGAACCCTCAAGTATCCCCTCAAGATAGCCCTGTATTTCATTCTGGGCATCATGACCCTGATGATCATTCTCGGGGCCACATGGTTCGGTTTCAGATTGGCCAAGGAAATTTCCGCACCCATCCAGGCCCTGGCCATTGGGACCAAACGTATCGCTCGAGGGGATCTCGGGGTCCGTATCGATGACAAGTCCGGGGATGAATTGGGACTTCTTGTGCAATCGTTCAACAAGATGGCCATGGATCTGGAGAACAGTCAGATCGGTCTCAAACAGGCCAAGGAACGATTGGAGCGGCAGAACGCGGAACTTGAATCCAAGAGCCAGTATATGGAAGCGGTCCTGGACAATATCACCGCAGGGGTTATTTCCCTGGACGGTCAGGGAAGGATCAACACCTTCAACAAGGCTGCCGAATCCATTCTGGGGATCGAGTCCTCACAGGTTATGGGCAGTTCTCCGGTCACGCTTCTCTATGGAGAATTTGCCCACATGGTCCAGGAGGTGCTGACCCAATTGCAGGAGATTCCTTCTTCCCAATGGCAGCGCCAGGTCGACATAAAGGTGGGGGATGCCGATATTCGATTACTGGTCAATGCGGTTGTCCTTCATCGGGAAAACGGCGAGGATTCGGGTGTTGTGGCCGTGTTCGAGGATATTACAGAATTGGAAAAGATTCAGCGCATGGAGGCCTGGAAAGAGGTTGCCCGGCGTATTGCCCACGAGATCAAAAATCCCCTGACCCCCATCAAGCTTTCAGCCCAGCGGATAGAAAGTAAATTTGCCTCTCGGATTACCGATCCCGTGCTCACCCAATGTACCCGTTTGATCGTACGCCAGGTGGAACACCTTCAGGAAATGGTCAAGGATTTTTCATCCTTTGCCAAACTCCCCGAACTCAAGCCCAGGTATGGTGACATCCAGGACGTTCTTAGGGAGATCAAGGGGATTTTCGAACAGAGTCATGGCCGGATGACATGGAGTCTGCAGGCCGATTCCAAACTGCCCGAGCTCAAGTTTGACCACGAGGCCATGAAACGGGTGTTCATGAATATCCTGCTCAATGCTGCGGAAATTCTCGGCAATCAGGAAGATGGACGTGTTGAGCTTGTGGTTGGATACGTGGAAGCCCTGCACCGGGTGCGTATTCAGATTTCCGACAATGGTCCCGGACTTTCATCTGAAGAGCGTTCCAGGATCTTTGAACCGTATTTTTCCAGCAAGCGGGGAGGTACCGGACTGGGTTTGACCATTGTCAAATCAGTCATCGATGACCATCACGGGTATATCCGGGTCCATCCCAACAGCCCTCGAGGAACCACTTTTGTCATTGAACTGCCTGCCGGCAAGCAACAGGCCAGATGGAGTTGTCCCCTATGAGTGAAACGATTCTGATTATAGACGATGAGGAAGATATCCGTTTTTCCCTGCGCGGTATTCTCGAGGATGAAGGATACCAGGTGGTCGAAGCCGCTGATGGAGAAACCGGTCTGATACGTTTTGCCGATGCCGAACCCGGTCTCGTTTTTCTGGATATATGGCTTCCGGGCAAGGATGGATTGACGGTCCTCGAGTCCATGCAGGCCCAGGCCGGAGATGTTCCTGTGGTCATGATCTCCGGACATGGGACCATCGAGACAGCCGTGGATGCAATCAAAAAAGGGGCCTTTGATTTTATCGAGAAACCGCTTTCTCTGGAAAAGGTGGTGGTCACGGTCAAAAAGGCCCTGGAATTCTATAACCTCAAGGAAGAAAACAGGGATCTGCGTTCCAAAATCAGGGAACGTCATGTGCATGAGATCACCGGGGCGTCCGGGCCGGTGATTCGTCTTAAAGAGATGATCGCTCAGGTCGCCCCCACCGATGCCTGGGTGCTGATCACGGGCGAGAACGGAACAGGCAAGGAAATCGTGGCCCGGTCCATCCACGCCAAAAGTTCACGTGCTTCCAGGGCCATGGTCGCTGTCAATTGCGCGGCCATTCCCGAAGAGCTCATCGAATCGGAGCTTTTTGGACATGAAAAGGGGTCATTCACCGGGGCGGATAAATCCAAGAAGGGCAAGTTCGAGCTGGCTGACAAGGGAACCCTTTTTCTGGATGAAATTGGGGATATGAGTCTCAAGACCCAGGCAAAGATATTGCGCATCCTCCAGGAACAGTGCTTTGAAAGGGTTGGGGGAAGCAAGACATTCCGAGTGGATGTCCGGGTGGTAGCGGCGACCAACAAAGACCTGGTCAATGAAATCAGGGAAGGGCGGTTTCGAGAGGATCTTTATTACCGGTTGAGGGTTTTTCCCCTCGAGGTCCCTCCTCTCAGGGAGAGGCAGGGTGATATCGTGCTTATCCTCAACGAATTCATGGAAGGGCTGGTCAGGGAACACGGTTTCAGACCGATGCGCTTTTCCGATGATGCCCTGGCCGCTTTGCAAGAGTATTCCTGGCCCGGGAATGTTCGTGAACTCAAGAATTTTGTGGAGCGGATTTTTATCCTGTATCAGGGACAGGTGGTGACTGCTTCCATGCTTCCCGGAGAATATCGTCAATCTCAGACGCGTGGTTTTTCAGCTTCTGCATCTGATTCAGCTGAAGGCACATCCGTGCCCCTTGATTTTAAAACCGCACGTAACGAATTTGAAATCCGGTATCTCAAAAACAAACTGGCCGAATGCAGTGGTAATATCACCAAACTGGCCGAAGCCATTGGTCTGGAGCGAAGCTATTTATACAGAAAACTCAAGGCCTATAATATCAGTCCCTAACTACGCTTGCTTTCTTTCACACAAGAGCAACCTGATCCCCATGCCATAGTCTGCTGTCAGGGAATAGGCGAGATTTCTGATCCAAACCACTTCCCCAAGATAGAAGATGCTCTCTCGAAGAGTTTGTTGAGCCTGGACCGGTTTACCTGAAAGCCGCAGAATCAAGGTTTGGGAGAGCTGGATACGATATCCGGATTCCAGATAGAGACCGCCGCTGCAAACATTGTAGATCGTTCCCTGAAAAACGAAATTGGTGGGATGCTGGATAACCGAAACCGGGACGTTACAAGCGGTTCGTTCCCACATTCGGTCTGTTTCCGACATCGTTTTGATCCCTGCTGCACTCATGGTCATGGTGTCGAAACCACCTTGCCGTTCATGATCACCTCTTGTTCATGGGCCTTGAGGCTTTCAAAACGACCATTGGTGATGGACACATCGGTATGGGGTCGAAAACAACCGGCACGAATTTCGGCCACGAAAAGGATGATCAGTCCGACGAGGGTACATAGGGCGAGGCTCATGGCTGGTTCCTTGGTGAACGGCTTAATGAATGACCCTCATTTTTAAGAAAGAATCGTGCCGGAATGCAGTCTCCTTGTTTTTATGGGTTTTTTACTTGAAGTTCTTTTGTTTTGTCTTGGAATGTCGGACAAAATTTTTGATTTGACTATTTTTTCCGGACAGCTGGGAGGCAAAGGCCCGTGCTGGTCATGTACGGATCGTTTGCGGGTGCTATTTGGTTTCCCCCGGCTCGTAGGGCTCGGCTTTCCATTTGGGCTCGACAGTGATTGCGTCCGGTTCGTGGGTCCGGGGGGCGGATAGAGGGGCGTCCGGTTCAAGGGCTGTTGCCGCTATTTCAAGGAGGAAGATGATGTTTCCGCGCTGAACCTCCTTGCTCGACTCCTGGATTTCAGCCAGACAGAGAGAACCCATGTCTGTCTGGTTGGGTCTGGCCGGTTCTTTCAGGGATTGGACCACCTTGCCCCATCCGATGATCTTGAGAAAATCAGGTCCGCTGTCATTGATCCGCTCTGCAATGAGAAAAAAGGCCGGCGTGGTGATGGGTTGGGTCGAAAAGAGGCGAACGGTCATTCTATCCTTCATGCTGGCGATATCCCGGTCGTCCTCAAGACGCACGATCTGACCGGCCAGAATTTTTTCCGGGACAAAGACGGCTGTGACCTCAGCTGATTGACGGTGATCTCCTGTTTGCGGGTCCGGGGTTTTCGCAACCCTGCCCGAGGTAGCAAACAGCCTCGAAGTTTCCAGTGTTGCCTGGGGAGAAACCATTCCGTGAAACAGGGGAGCAAGCCGGACAAACTCCGTTCCAATTTCGTCCATGGACTGATTCGCGGCCTCGTTCCAGAAGAGTTGGGTGAAATCCTGCTGCGCTTGCATTTCATACTGGGTCAGTGCGACTTCGATTTTGGTCGACTTGATGATTGGTTCTGCCGATCCCCCGTGAATGAAATGACTCTGGGAGATCGGTTTGGGGGAACAGGCCGCAGCAAACATACACAGAAAAAACAGGGTGATCCGTTTCATGATGGCCTCATGGGTTGTGTTGAAAAAACCGGTTTCGTCCGCCATGGGGGAGCGATTACGGGTTGATGAAGTAGGCAGGACGCAGTAGGCAGTGCGCAGTTTGGTGCTCGGTGCCATGGGGATGAACGATGCGGAACAAGACCCGCACGAGTATGGCTGTTTGTTGCATGACGACGTATCCTTTTATTTTTTATCCTGAATCATCGTACCACCTTTGCCCGACTCCCGCTGCGGGCGTCAAGCCTTGACGCGGATTCTGCAACCGGATGTATACAATTTTTTGCCCAGGATTACCCATGCCCATACTCACTCTCGAATCCACCGTCTATACCATGGACCAGCTTACGACCGTGCCTCGGCCTCAGGTGGCCATGGCCGGCCGGTCCAATGTGGGAAAATCGTCCCTGATCAATTGTCTGGCCGGACGTCGGAAGCTGGCCAAGATCAGCTCATCCCCCGGTAAGACCCGCAGTCTCAATTTTTATCAGGTCAGTCCCGGTGATTTTTATCTGGTCGATCTGCCCGGATACGGCTACGCTCGGTGTTCCAAAAAGGAACGCGAAAAATGGCGTCTGCTCATTCAGGCCTACATGGAGAAAAACAGCCATCTGCAGGCAGTGGTCGCCTTGTTCGACTGCCGTTTGACTCCACAGGTTCTGGATATCGATCTGGCCCGATATGTCACCGGAATGGGGGTCGGATTGATTCCCGTGCTGACCAAGGCTGATAAATGCAAACAGCGGGACAGGGCCAAGATCCAGAAAAAATGGCAGGAACTGCTTGATCTTTCAAATCCTCCCCTGTGTGTTTCCAGCAAGACCGGGATGAACAGGGACCGTCTCTGGACCCTGCTTGGATCGGTCGCAGGGGTTGATTTGGGGGCGGATTCAGCAGCTGCAAATGAGAGCCCCTCCAGGTTGATGAAATAAAGAGGCGCGTTGGCGTTTACCTGCGCAAATGCATGTACTTGCAGAAGAAATATTTTCTATCTATTTGGAATGATTTGAATAAAAATGATTTTTTTTAAATCTCCCCGGATGAAATCTTGACGCGCTTCTTTTTTCACGTATAAATTTTTCAGTTTTGCACACATATCGTTTTGACCCTCTACCATCTGTTCCAAGGAGGAATATATGGCCGTACATGTCGTTGACCACCCTCTTGTCAGACACAAACTCGGGATCATCCGCAGAAACGACGTGACCACCAAGAATTTTCGGGCTCTGGCTTCTGAAATCGCCAGGCTGCTGACCTATGAGGCGACCAAGGATTTGAAGATGGAAACAAAAACCATCAAGGGGTGGGCCGGACCTGTCCAGGTTGAGTCCATCCGCGGGAAGAAGATCACGGTCGTTCCCATTCTCCGTGCCGGACTGGGTATGCAGGACGGTGTGCTCGACCTCATTCCCGGTGCCAAGGTTTCCGTGGTCGGGTTTTATCGCAATGAAGAGACGCTTCAGCCTGTGGAATACTATGTCAAACTTGCCAAGGACATCAAAAACCGCATTGCCTTGATTCTCGATCCCATGCTCGCCACGGGAGGAACCCTCATCGCGACCATTGATCTGCTCAAAAAGGCCGGCTGCAAGACCATCAAGGGCATTTTTCTGGTGGCCGCTCCCGAGGGGCTCGAAAATCTTAAACAGGCTCATCCGGATGTGGATGTCTATGTCGCAGCCGTGGACGATCATCTCGATGAAAACGGGTATATCATCCCTGGTCTCGGCGATGCTGGTGACAAAATTTTTGGAACAAAATAGGCCAATCGGCCTATTTTTTTTGTCTGCTTTGGAAGAGGTCCCAATAACCGAAGCGCGGTATGATTGGTCAATCTGGTTTTCCTGTAACGTACCTGTAGATCCCCAAGAACGGGATAGAAATGGAGGTAGTGATGGCTGAGAACATTTCCACGGAATATCATTTTCGGGCCAAGGACTGTCTGCTGGGCGGTCAGATGCTTTTTGTGGCCTTTGGAGCGTTGGTCCTTGTCCCGCTGCTCACAGGGCTTGATCCCAATGTCGCTCTGTGTACTGCCGGACTGGGGACCCTGGTTTTTCAGATGGTCACCAAGCGGAGTGTGCCCATCTTTCTGGCCTCGTCTTTTGCCTTTATCGCCCCGATTATCTACGGGGTACAGACGTGGGGCATTCCTGCGACCATGTGCGGTCTGGCCGCTGCAGGAATTTTTTATGTCCTGCTCAGTCTGTTCATTTCCTGGCGTGGCTCAGGGGCGGTGGAGCGCTTGCTCCCCCCCGTGGTCACCGGACCGGTGATCATGGTCATTGGTCTGCTTCTGGCCCCGGTTGCCGTCAACATGGCCATGGGCAAGACGGGTGATGGTTCCGCCGTTCTGGTTCCGGAAACGACCGCACTCATCATTTCCATGATTTCTCTGGCAACCACTGTTATCGCCTCGGTTTTTGGCAAGGGGGTTATTCGCCTTATCCCGATTTTATGTGCCATTATCGTAGGATATGTACTCTCTTTGTTTTTTGGAATCGTCGATTTCACAGCCGTGGCCCAGGCTCCCTGGTTTGCCGTACCGCAATTCACCTTTCCTGAGTTCCATTGGCAGGCCATTTTGTTCATCGTGCCGGTGGCTATTGCCCCGGCCATCGAGCATTTCGGGGATATCATCGCCATCAGCTCCATCACCGGGAAGAACTATCTTAAAAACCCCGGGGTGAATCGGACCATGATGGGTGATGGTCTGGCAACATCTCTGGCGTCTTTCTTGGGTGGTCCGCCGAACACGACCTACTCCGAGGTCACTGGTGCCGTGGCTTTGGTCAAGGTATTCAATCCAGCCATCATGACCTGGGCGGCCATCATGGCCATTGCATTGTCCTTTGTGGGCAAAGTGGGTGCCTTTTTGCAGAGCATTCCGGTTCCGGTCATGGGGGGGATCATGATTCTTTTATTCGGCACAATCATGGTTGTCGGGATCAACAACCTGGTCAAGGCGCAGATCGATCTGATGAAGGCCCGAAACATGGCCATTGTGGCCTTGATCGTTATCTTCGGTGTCGGCGGGATGGCCTTTTCAGCCGGGCAGTTCACCATCCAGGGCATTGGCCTGGCCGGTATCATCGGGGTGGTGCTCAATCTGGTTCTTCCCGGAGGAAATCGGCAGTAAAACCGACTGGACCGGGAAACCACACCGTCTGTGCCTGTAGCGCGTCCTTGATGTGTCTTTCAAATGGAATGTCGGCTCTTCTTTTTGCATAAGCGGTTTTGGGCAACAAAAAAAGGCTTACGAAATCTGTTTTCGTAAGCCTTTGATTTTATGGTCGGGATGGCGCGATTTGAACGCGCGGTCTCTGCGTCCCGAACGCAGCGCTCTACCAAACTGAGCCACATCCCGTCGAGGGATATGTTTCTAGAGAGTTTCAAAAAAGAATGCAAGTAGAATTATCTATTGTAATTAACGGAATAATTTTTTAGGTCTTGAATTGCATGTTTTCGGTTTTGGGGTGGATTTTTGCTTCTGGTTTTCAAGGATTCACAGGAAGGTTCATTCCGGGCCTGAAGGCGTGATTTTGTTCAACACGATTTACAATGGGAATCAAAGTGTGAATACGAGCAGCTTGGAAGTATCGAATCCCGAGACCCGTGTGCCAGGTGACAGACCGGGCCGGCATAACCGGATACTTGTGGTCGACGATGAGCTCGGATTACGGGAAATCTGTGAGGAAGCTCTGGTTGAGAACGGGTATACTGTTTTTTGTGTAGGGTCCGGGCAGGAGGCTTTGGATTATCTTGCCAAGGCCGAAGTGGACATGATTCTTTCGGATTTCCGTATGCCCAACATGTCCGGACTTGAGCTTTTGGAAAAGGTTAAAACCCTGGGATTGGATCCTGATTTTCTGATCATGACGGGTTTTGGAACCATTGAGACCGCTGTCGAATGTATCAAGAAGGGAGCGGCTGATTATCTTCCCAAGCCTTTTAATATCAGTCACTTGCTCCTCAAAGTGAAAAAGGTGCTCAAGGATCGGAACGATCGCTTGGATCGCAAGAAATTAAGCAGCCTGGTCCGTATGCTCAATCTGAGCAACGCATTGAATGTCCAGCTGGATCTAGCCGCTCTGGTGCAGGAATTTTTGTTTCACGTTCAGAAAAATTTTGCTCCCGACAGTGTTCTTTTTCATCTCCCCAACACACTATCTCTCAATCGGGTCACGGTTCGCGGAGCCTTGCTACGGACAAACCGGCCGCTTTTCATCTGGCTCAATCAGATCTGCAAGACCGTGCAGCATCGGGGTGAATCCAAAATTGTGGATCAGTCGACCGTGTCACTGGAAGCCACCCCACCTCCATCAGGGGGCGAAGATTTTCCCTATTCGATCATGGTTGTTCCCATGCTTCAGTATTCTCAGGCTATCGGCACTATTGCCGTGGTCCGGTCCAAGGACAAACCCGGATATTCTCCAGCGGATCTTCAACTGTTGACAGTTTTTTCTTCACACATCGCCTCTTCTCTGCAAAATGCCCAGTTATACACCCGAATGAAAAATCTGAACTGGGAAGTCATCAGGTCCTATGCACGGGCCGTGGAGGCCAAGGACATCTATACACGCGGCCATTCGGAACGGGTCGCCACCTACGCCCAGAGTCTGGGGCAGTCCATTGGACTTTCCAGACAGGAACTCGACATTCTGTATATGGCTGGTGTTCTTCATGATATCGGGAAAATCGGTATCCCCGACAGCATCCTGAACAAACCCGACATTCTCACTCCAGATGAATATAATGTCATGAAGAGCCATCCCCAGGTAGGACGGGACATCCTGTCTCAGGTAACCAGCTTCAAGGAGATCCTGCCCGTTGTTTACCACCATCATGAACGAATTGACGGAAAGGGATACCCTGACGGTCTGAGAGGGAGCGAAATTCCTTTTTTGGCCAGGGTGATCTGCGTGGTTGACAGCTATGAGGCCATGACCTCGGATCGGGCTTACAGAAAGGCCCTGCCCTTGGAGACTGTGCGTACTATTCTTGAAGCGGGAGCGGGAACCCAGTGGCAAGACGATCTGGTTCGGGAGTGGCTTGCGTTGGTGGATTCCGATTCGTTGTCTCTGGAAAAATAATTCGTACCTGTTCAGGTCGAAATCCAACTCGTTGACCAGTCAGATGTGCAAACAAATGTAGCTTTCAGGTTTGGATTTTTGCGTCTTTCCATTCCCAAGCAGGCATATGCTTACAACCCGACCAAGGCTTCATCGCCTGCTTGCCAGCCCCCTCGAGGCATATGTAATATGCCGGACGTTGCGTGCGATTTTACCTCTTTCGATTTTCTTGTTTTTTATGGCAGACTTTCACGAGTAAGATACTAACAATTTGTAATTTTTAAAATTTCTTACACCCAGAATCTTCAATTTCTGAAACAACATTTTGATGGTTGCGATACTTTTTAGTTGGTTATTGTACGGCGTGTTCATGGGATATTTGAAATGATGTTAGGCAATCTATTATCAGGAGGATGCCTTTCTTGATCAGTGTGCTTGTAGTCGATGATTCGGCGTTCATGCGTAAGGCCATCAGCACGATGCTGGATAAGGATCCGGATATTCAGGTGGTTGGTACGGCCAGGAACGGGGCGGATGGACTGGATAAGGTCCGTCAGCTCAATCCGGACGTGGTGACCATGGATATCGAGATGCCCAGGATGGACGGGCTGACCGCACTCAAGCATATCATGATGGAGATGCCCAGACCGGTTTTGATGATCAGCTCCCTGACAACCGAAGGTGCAGAAGCCACATTGAAGGCCATGGAGGCCGGGGCTGTGGACTTCATTGCCAAGCGTCTCTCCCTGGTCAGTCTGGACATTGTCAGAATCGAGGATGAGCTGCGGGCCAAGGTCAAGGCGGTTGCCAAGCGTCGCATGCGTATCCTTCCCGTCAGAAGGAAACGACCGGTTCGGGAAGTCAAACAGATAGCCTCTATCCCGAGCCGGGAGGAACGGGGTCGGGTTGTACGCGATATCGTTGCCATCGGCGTATCCACGGGTGGGCCACCGGCGGTCCAGAAAATTCTTTCGGAACTTCCTGCGGATTTTCCCGCATGTATTCTCATTGCACAGCATATGCCCAAGACCTTTACAGGCCCTTTTGCCAAACGCCTGAATGAATCCAGTGCCCTTGATGTCAAAGAGGCGGAACCAGGAGATGTGGTCAAGCCGGGCAAGGTTTTTGTTTCACCCGGGGGGTCGCATCTGAAGATCAGGCAGCAGGTTACCCATATCAATGTGGTTGTCGAGAGCGAACCTGCAGATGCCCTGTACAAACCGTCTGCCAATGAACTTATCTCGTCGGTGGCCCGGGCCGTTGGAAAACGCGGACTCGGAGTCATACTTACAGGAATGGGCAGTGATGGGTGCGAAGGAATCAAGTTGCTCAAGGAGCGCGGTGGAACATCCATTGCGCAGAGTAATGAGACCTGTGTCGTCTATGGGATGCCCAAGGCCATTGTCGACGCGGGTCTGGCTGATAGGATCGTTGATCTTGAGGAAATGTCCGCAGCCATCTTCCAGGGTTTGTACTGATGCAACCGGGATCTGTTGAAATGTGGAGTTTTGAATACAACTAGCCGTTTTCATTTTCCATGAACGTTTTTATCGAGGTACTCGTTTAATGAATCATGATCAGGTTTTTGCCCTTCTCGAAAGCGATGATCCCGAATTGCAACGGGAAGGTGCCTTCATGGCCGGAGAGGACATAAACAGGCAGGCCATACCTTTTTTGACCGCCATGCTGACCAGCCCGAACCTGGGTGTTCAGGATGCCGCTGACATGTCCTTGCGAAAAATCGGTGGTAAGGAGGTCGTTGAAGCGATCATTCCCCTTTTGCGCAGTGAGAACGTGGCCACCCGAAATCTTTCCATGGATATCTTACGGCAGATAGGCTCCCAACATATTGCGCCGATTATTGCTCTTCTCAAAGATGATGATCCGGATGTTCGGATTTTTGCCAGTGATATTCTCGGGGCAACGAATAATTACATGGCCGTACATCCCTTGTGCGTAGCCATGTTACATGACAGTGAAGTCAATGTGCGTTATCAGGCGGCAGTGAGCTTGGGAGAACTGGGTAAACCCGAGGCCACCGAGGCCTTGAACAATGCCTTGGGCAGTGATGACTGGGTCAATTTTGCAGTCATCGAGGCGCTTATGAAAATCGGGGACGACGGCTCCATCACCGCACTCATGAGGGCCTTGGACAAAAGTTCCGAACTGGTCGCCTCGATTATCATAGATGCCCTGGGAGGGCTTGGTCATATCCGTGCGGTTCCTGTGCTGGTCAAGTATCTCGACAAATCAGCGCCTGCGTTGCGCAACAAAATACTGAAGGCCATTGTCAATATTATGGGTTCCAAAGGTTTGACATTGCTCTCTGACGAGGAGCGGTCCAGTTTTTCCAGGTATCTTTTTGCCGCTTCTGAAGATGACGATCATGAAATTCAGGATGCGGTCATTGTTGGCCTGTCCAGCCTGGGCGGGGAAGATGCGTCCAGGAAAATTTTTGCCCTGGCCACGAGCATCGATCCCGAAAAGGAACCTGATCGATATTCAAGGGCGATCAATGGATTGGTCGCTCAAGGCATGACCGAGGTATTGCGCGAGGGCTGTCGCTCCGATGATGATCGAGCTTCACACGTAGCCATCGACGTTCTCATCAGGCTGGGTACTCCTGCATCCGCTCAGGCGTGCATAGAGATCTTTTGGGAGAAGGGGCGCGACCTGCAGCGGGCCATTGCCAAAGGCATTTCGACCACGGCCTGTGAGCAGAGCAAACCCTTTTTCCTTCGTGTGCTCAGGGAATCGTCAGATGGCGATCTTCTCAAGAGCGCATTGCGGTTTTTGGGAATCCGGATGCGTTTTAAAGATGTGGTTGAGCAGGTCATTCCTTTTCTGAAACACCGGTTTAACGACGTCAAAGAGGTGGCTCTCGATGCCTGCGTGGCCATCGGCGGCAAGGAGATGGAAGATGTTTTTACCGCTATGCTCACGGATGCTGATTCCATTCAACGGATGATGGGTATTTACGGGTTGGCCCGAATCGACGCAGCGCGGTACATGGAGGAATTTGAAGCAGCTCTGGCCGATGATTCCGTCGATGTCAGAAGGGTGGCCATGGAATCTCTTATCGGGCTTTGTGACAGCAGCAAGGAGATTATGCCTCGGATAGTTTCCAGAATGATCAAGGACGAAAGTGTGGATATTCGTCGGAGTCTGGTCAATCTGCTCGGCACGTCACAATGCCCAGGCACGATTTCTTTTTTGGTCAAGGCCCTGGAGGATGAAGACATCTGGGTCCGGATACGGGCCGTGGAATCTCTGGGTGTTCGGGGCAGGGAGGAGGCCGTTTCTGCCCTGTCGACCTTGTTGGAAAACGACAATTCCCTTGTACGTATCAAGGTCACGAAGGCACTGGCTCAAATCGGTGGACAAAGGGCCTTCCAGGAATTGCTCAAGGTTTTGGAAACCGAGGATGTGGAAGTCCAGGAGGCTGCCGAACAGGCTCTGGACAGTATTCAGTCCGGCAGTGACGAGGTTTTTTGATGGCTGCTCTTTTTGCCCAATCCTCCTCGTTACAGAAGCAGTTCACCATCAAAAAAGATGAATTTTTCAAGTTGCGCGATTTCATCTACGATAAGTGTGGGATATATGTCCCGGACAACCGCAAGTATCTTTTGGAAAATCGTCTTCTGAACCGTCTCAAAACCCTTGGCCTCAAAAATTATGGGGAGTATCACGAATATCTGAGGTATGACCCCGGTGCTTACAGGGAACTCAAAGCGCTTTATTCCGTGGTTACAACCAACGAGACCAGCTTTTATCGGAATCCGCCACAGCTCAAAATCCTTGAAGACGGACTTTTGAAGACCCTGCTCGATGGGCAGAGACGCCGCGGAACTCAGGAATTGTCTATCTGGTCGGCCGGATGTTCTACCGGGGAAGAGCCGTATACGCTGGCCATGATCGTACTTGAGGTTTTGGGTCCTCAGCTCGGTGGGTGGAAGATCAATATTGCTGCCGGGGACCTTTCCGAGGGTGTCCTTGTCAGTGCACGCAGGGGCGAGTACGCTCCGTATGCACTCAGGACGACTCCCGATTACATCAGGGACAAGTATTTCGAAGTGGTGGAGGGTGGAAGGTACAGGGTCAAGGATAGTGTCAAACGTTTGGTCACCTTCCACACGATCAACCTCAAGGACCGGATGCAACTCCGGTCCATGCGACGGTCGCACCTGATTTTTTGTCGCAATGTACTCATCTATTTTGATGAGTCCATGAAAAAGCAGGTAATCAGCTCTTTTTATGACAATCTTTGCCCCGGTGGGTATCTTTTTATCGGTCACTCAGAATCATTGCATAACATTTCAAGGGCTTTCACCCCACAACATCACCCGGGAGCCATTGTGTACAAAAAGGAAGAGTGAGCATGGATGTGGATGGAAAGGAACGGCGCCAGTTCGCACGTTTGACACGACAGTTCAGTATGGAGATCAGCTCCTTCACGTTTCCCTTGTCAAAGATGCGTCCAATCGAGGTTACGGGAATCGATATCAGTACCGGTGGGGTGGCTGTACGTTGTTCCAAGGCATTCACCAAGGGTGAGCAGGTTCAGATCACCATCAACATTCCCAAGCTGAACAAGTATCATCCCGGATTTTTCAAGGTTTTTGAGAACGATCTCGGTCAACATATCACGGCGGTCGCAGAAATAGCCTGGAGCAATCCTGACCCCGAGCAGGATGATTTTATTCTCGGACTGGAGTTCGTGGATGTGTACGAAGATGATCTGCGTGCACTCCACAATCTGATCCGAAACGGCCTCGAGTAAAACACAGACAGTACCAATGCGCTTATCATGGTTTGGAGAGCGAGATGACGAAACATATCCTCATTGTGGATGATTCCAAGACCGTACGTAATCTGGTTGCCTTTATCCTGAAAAAGGAAGGATTCAGGGTGACCACAGCGGAAGATGGGCTTGATGGCCTGGAAAAACTGTACTCACATGGGGCGATAGATCTCATCGTTTCGGATGTGAACATGCCGCGGATGGACGGATTCACTTTTATCAAGACGGTACGTGAACAGCAGGGGTATAGGGATTTGCCCATTGTGGTTCTTTCGACAGAAGGCCAGGAAAAGGATATTCAGAACGGGATGAGCCTTGGAGCCAATCTGTACATGATCAAACCGGCTCAACCGGAGAAGCTGGTCCGCAACGTCAAAATGCTTCTTGGTTAGGGGATCATTCCGGGGAAGGGAATAACACGTACGTCAACAACCGATGTGGCATTGCGAGGCCCAATCATGAACCAAGAGTTTATGGATCCTGAAATTTTTTCCGAGTTTGTCGTAGAAGCTCGCGAGCATCTGGAGAATATCGAACCTTCTCTGCTTGAACTTGAAAAAAATCCGGATGATCCTGGTTTGCTTGATGATATTTTTCGTCTCATGCACTCTTTGAAAGGCGCTTCAGGTTTTTTGGGGTTGAGTCGGATAAACGGATTGACCCATAAGGCCGAAAATATCCTTGATGAGATTCGCAAGGGTAACATGAATCTGACCCCGGGCATCACCGACCTGATCCTTGTTTCCACCGACGCCCTCAAGGCCATGGTTGAAAATCTCGAGCAAACCGCCAAGGAAGGGGACGTGGAAACCGCTTCAGTCATTGAAAAGATCGATGCACTGCTCAAAGGGGAAACACCCGCTCCCGCTCCCGAAGCCGCTCCTGTCCCTGATCCTGATCAGGATCAGGTTCCCGAGTCTTTACCCAAACCAGAGCCGTCACCCGCATCCGAACAATCCGTATCCGTTGAAGAGCCGTTGGATGAAGAGCAGGCCCCCCAGGGATATGACCTGACCCTGGTCAATCAGGATCATCTGGGAGATTTTCTTGAGGAAGCACGGGAGATCGTGGAGGAACTCAACGATAATCTGCTCACCCTTGAAAAGACTCCTGAATCCGGGGGCGACATTGTCAATGATATTTTCAGATTTTTCCACAATCTCAAGGGAAACAGCGGGATTATCGGGTACAAGGAACTCAATGGACTGACCCATGAGGCCGAAACCCTGCTGAACAAGGTCAGGAAAGAAGAAATTCCGGTGAGTCATTCGCTGGTCGATCTGCTCCTCGATGTCGTTGATTCCATGGATGAGCTGCTCGCCTGCATTCAGATGGATGGCCGTGTGGTGCCCGTGGACGTTTCCAGGACCACGGACCGTGTCCGACACCTGTTGAGTACAGGTGAAATCAAAACATTGGCACCAGATGTCCCGCCTCTGGTGGAAGGGGATGCTTCGACCAGGGAGCAGGTTGATGACCAGGAATTTCAGGATGACGGAGCTGATCCTGAAGATGTGCAGATTTTTTCCCAGACCGTTGCGCAGCAATTAAGCAATATTAATTTTGCGTTGACATCCCTTGAAGAGGATAGCAGCCAGCCCCAGATTATTGATGGACTCTATCGATCATTGGTCAGTATCCAAAATGCTTCAGGCTACATGGGTCTGGACGAAATAAACGAGTATGTCGGACGGGTGGCCGGTTTGGTGGATCAGGGCCGTTCAGCGGATATGGATTTTGCCGGACTGATCGATATTCTGCGTCAGGAACGGGATATTGTCTGGGATAAGATCGATGCCGCACTCACCACCCTTGGAGGGGTTTCCCTGGAGGAATTGGTGGCCGCCAGCTGGGGAAATGGTCAGGCGGAAGCGGGTGAATCAGTTCAAACCGACAATGCCCAAAAATCCGATGAACCCACTGCTTTATTGCCGGAAACGTCCCGGGAATCTTCGTCAGAACCTGAACCCATTGTCGAGAAAAAAACCTCCGAGCCGAAGGGGAGCTCGTCCGCCAGCGAAGTCGGATCTCCAGCTGCCGCATCTTCTTCATCCAAGACTGGAACGAATGTCCCCCCAACTCCCGAATCAAAGCCGACCAAGCCCCCGTCCAAGGAAAATGGTTCCAAAGCGGGGCAACGTGCCAAACTCCCCTCCACCATCCGGGTCGATCACACCAAGCTTGATCATCTCATGAATCTCATCGGTGAGTTGATCATCAACCGGAACCGATTTGCCATGCTCGCCAGGGGACTCGAAGAGGGCCAGGACGTGAACGAGGTCGCCCAGATGCTCAGCGAAACAACCTATTCCGTGGGCCGTATCTCGGATGATCTTCAGGACACGATCATGAATGTACGTATGGTACCTGTACAATCGGTGTTTTCCCGGTTTCCCAGACTGGTCAGAGATTTGAGCCAGAAGAGCGGGAAACAGGTTGAGTTGATTACAGAAGGCGAGGATACGGAACTCGATAAAAGTGTGGTCGAAGAGATCGGTGATCCCTTGGTGCATCTTATCCGTAATGCCGTGGATCATGGCATCGAGTCAGCGGAAGAACGTGCTCAGACCGGTAAGCCCGACAAGGCCAGGGTCTGGCTGCGTGCCTTTCACAAGGGAAATTCCGTGGGCATCGAGGTCGAAGATGACGGCAAGGGGATTGATCCGAAAAAAATGCGGGCCCAGGCCATTCGCAAGGGAGTGATCACGGAGGAAGAGGCGCGGAGCATGGATGACCGCGCATCCATCGAGCTCATGTTCGCTCCGGGATTTTCCACGGCTGATCAGATAACCGATATCTCGGGCCGGGGTGTGGGTATGGATGTGGTCCGAAACAACATCAAAAATTTGAAGGGGAGCATTGCCGTTCAATCGGAAGTCGGGAAGGGAACACGTATCACCCTGACCCTCCCCTTGACCCTGGCCATCATCGATGCCCTGATGATCAAGGTGGATGACGCCATCTACGCCATACCCCTGGATGCGGTCTCTGAAACCACCAAGATCGAGACCGCCCGGCTCAGCGAGGTCAACGGCCAGAAGGCGGTCACCCTGCGTGGGGAGGTTCTCGGGCTGGTCGAGCTGGCCGAATTGCTCGGTCTCACCTGTCATGACGGCAAGCGTGATCTTTTGCCAACGGTCGTATTGACCGTGAATGATCGTCGTCTTGGACTGGTTGTGGATACATTGTTGGAACGACAGGATGTGGTCATCAAATCGCTGGGAGACTATCTTGGTGATCTGCCCGGGATTTCAGGAGCAACCATCATGGGTGACGGAAGTGTCGTTCTCATTCTTGATCCTCACGAGATTTACAGGATGGCCACTTCCCGCGCGGGCATCTGATTGGAGTTTTTACTGTTTTTTGCCATCGACAAAGGCCCCCGGAACTGTGTGTTCCGGGGGCCTTTATTGATGTGAGTACATTGTGGTCGGGTTCAGCTCCAGAAATAGAGGACCAAAGGGGCGATGAGCAGCCGGTAATAGGCAAAAGGACGCAGGGATATTTTCTGGACCAGAGAGATGAAAACCTTGACCGCGGCCCAGGCCGACAAAAAGGCAAAGACGAATCCGATAGCGAGAATGAGGATGTCCTCACCCTCGAAAAGGGTCCAATGGGAGAGCAGGTCAAAACCCGTTGCAGCGATCATGATGGGGACCGCGGCAATGAACGAGTATTCTGCGGCAAGTTTTCTGTCCGCACCAAGGAGCATGCCCCCGAGGATGGTCGCGGCGGACCGTGAAAAGCCGGGCCATAGGGCCAGACATTGGAAGCAGCCGATTCCCAGGGCGAGTTTGGGGGTGATGGCGTCGAGTGTCCTGAATTTCTTCCGGGTAGACATTTGTTCCACGATAATGATGGCTACGGCACCGATTCCCAGAGCCCAGGCCACGGTCTGGGGGGTGAAGAGGTAGGTCTTTATCTGTTTGTGGACCAGAAGTCCCAGTACAGAGGCCGGGATGGAGGTCAGGATGAGCAGGGAGATCCCCCTGACGCCGGTGAAGGAACGGTTGGGATCGGGGCGCAGCAGCCCGAGAAATGTCGGCCAGTAGAGAACGACAACGGCTAAAATGGCCCCAAGCTGAATGACCACTTCAAAGACGTAGGCCTTGAGCCCGGTGAATCCGAGCAGATGGCCGGCTATGATCAAATGGCCGGTGGAGGAGACCGGAAGAAATTCGGTCAGCCCCTCGATGATACCGAGAATGATGGCGGAGAATATATGGTCCATAATTTAGAGGATCTTGGCCAGAAAGCTCTGCACCCGATCATTGTTCAGGTTTTTGCTGAAAAATTCCTTGGGGTCTCCCTGGGCGATGAATCCCCCCTGCTCCATGAAGATGACCCGGTCGGCGATCTCCCGGGCAAATCCCATCTGGTGGGTGACGACGATCATGGTCATACCTTCCTTGGCCAACGAGCGGATGGTCTCGAAGACCTCGCCGACCAGTTCCGGATCCAGGGCCGATGTGGGTTCATCGAAAAGCATGAGCTTGGGACGCATGGCAATGGCCCGGGCAATGGCCACGCGCTGTTTTTGTCCCCCTGAAAGAGTTGCCGGAAAGAAATCTTTTTTGTCCACGATTCCCACTTTGTCGAGCATGACCATGGCGATTTCCCGGGCCTCCTCGGGGGATTTTTTCTGTACGGTCAGGGGGCCTTCCATGACATTGCCGAGTACGGTCATGTGAGGGAAAAGGTGGAAGTGTTGAAAAACCATACCGATTTCCGAGCGCAGCCTGCAGATTCGCGACGGCTTGTCCAGAATCATGCGGCCTTTCTTGTGCACGTACCCGACATTTTTGCCCTCAAAGAGAATCGTGCCCTCGTCGATTTCCTCCAGGAAATTGATCGCCCGAAGCAGGGTTGACTTTCCCGAACCGGAGGGGCCGATGATGACCAGTTTTTCGCCGGGGTTGATTTCAAGAGATACATTGTCAACGGCCGTGAGCGAACCGAATCGTTTGACGATATTTTTTAGCCGGATAAGCGGGGCGGAATTATCGGTTTTCATAGGCTCCCACAATGGCTTCTATTTTTTCAAAGATCACCGTAAATATCGAGGTAAGGGCAAGATAGATCATGGCGGCAAGGGCCAAAACCGTGATATTGAAATAGGTGTTGAAGAGAAGATCCGCAGACCGCATGAGTTCGACCATGGCGATGGTCGAGACCAGGGCCGTGTCCTTGATCAGGGCGATGAATTCGTTGCCGATCGGGGGCATGAGACGCTTGTAGGTCTGGGGAATGATGACCCGGCGCATGGATTGTCCATAGGTCATGCCCAGAGCCTTGGCCGCCTCGGTCTGGCCGTAATCGATGCTCTGGATGGCACCTCGGATGATCTCGGCCAAATAGGCTGAATAGTTGAGGGAAAGCCCCATGATGGCGGCGGTGATCGGCCTGAGTGTCACCCCGAAGGTGGGCAGGGCATAGTAGATGAAGAAGAGCTGCAGCAGAAGCGGGGTTCCCCGAAAAATCCAGATGATGAACCAGCAGAGCATGGTCAGGGGCTTGAAGGAGCTGATTCGGCCCAGGGCGATGAGGAGCCCGCCGATGGGAGAGATGAGGATGGTCAAAACCACCAGCAACAGGGTCATCACCGTACCCTTGGCCAGGGCCGGGAGGAACTTGACGGTATCCAGAAAGAATTGAGCGTAAGCCGGGCGGCTGACCTGGTCGATGGAGGCCAGAAAGTTCGTTGCTTCGGGATTGTCCGGATAGACCGCCAGGACTTCCTTGCATGCCTCGGTTGCCTGGTCATACTCCTCGATGGAGAAAAACATCCGGGCGAGGAGCATTCTGCTTTGGACAAAACTGCCGTCGTCACCATTTTCGTCTGGTGCAGGTACCTGGTACAATAGGTCGGTGGCTTTCTGGATATCCCCTACGCTCAGGGCGTTTCTTCCCTGGATCAGCAATTCGCTCGGGTCGGCCGCCAGGCAGTTGCCGGTCCAGAGGATCGGTGCCAGAAACAAAAAAACGAGCAGGAATGATTGCACATACCCGCCCGTCACAAGGTGCTTCGTTGTGGTGTGCCTCAAGACAATTCCCTGCATGGTTTCGAGGATGGAGTAACAAGCGGGTTCCTCGTTCCGGATCTCAGGAACGAGGAACCCTGTAACTCACACATGTGGCCAAAAAGCCATGGTGAGATCGGTGCTTCTACCAGGTTGCAGGATTGGTCAGATCTTCGGCAAACCATTTTCTGGAGATGGTAGCTGTTTCGCCGTTTGCAACCATTTCGTCGATAGCCTGCTGGACCTTGGCGCGCAAGGAGTCATCGGCCTTTCGGAAGGCAACCCCAAAAGGAGCCTTGGTGATGAATTCGGGAAGGATCTTGTACACGCCGGGTTTTTTGGAGATGATGTCCCGGGCGACCAGATTGTCCAGGACCACGCAGTCCAACCGGCCGGATTCCATGTCGAGCATGGCCTTGGGGTTGGTTTCGTACTGGTTGAGCTGTTTGGGTTCATTGGGCAGGGCCTCGATGGCCTTCATGGCTGTGGAGCCCTGCTGGATGCCAACGACCTTGCCGCCGAGATCTGCAGGAGTCGTGATGGATGTATTGGACATGACCACGGCAGCCACCTGGCCGTCCATCATATAGGGCTTGGAAAAGTTGACCTTTTCCTCACGTTCTTCAGTGATGGTCATCCCGTTCCAGATGCAATCGAATTTGTTGGCGTACAACGAGGGGATGACCCCTTTCCATGCGGTGGGAACCCATTTGATCTTCAGGCCGAGTTTCTTGCCCACGGCTTCGGCAAAATCGATGTCGAAACCGTACAATTTGCCATCAGCCTTACGAAAGGCCATGGGTGGGAAGTCGTCATCCAGACCGATACGCAGCTCACCTTTGGATTGGATCTGCTGCCATGAATCGTCGGCTGCCGAAGCGGTGCCAACCAGGGCCAGAACGAACAGGGGAACAAGCATCTTGAGCAGGGTTTTCACAGTGCCTCCTAGTTGTTTGGAAATCGTGGACGAGCTGGGCTGAAAAAAGGATGAACCGGGGATTGTGATACATATGATCACGTACACGATGGAGCACGAGAACATGTGTTCGGACCATATCGTCTTGTGCCTGATCGTGCAGTGTGCTTCTGCTGCACAAAAAAGAACATAAAAGACGACGATACCGGATAGCCGAAGGCTGTTCAAGTTGCAAGCGTGGATATGGCTCTGTACTTTTATCAGGGGACTGCGTATGGGGTGGGGCACACCGATTATCATCCTGCATGCAGGGATCAAGGAGGAACCCATGACGACGATAATTCCTGAAGGCAAACAATTGCGCATGGCCGTTGAATGGATCGAGGAGCACTTACGTCAGGATGGGGAGATCAAGAATCTCCTCAAGGATGTGGGCATGCGTTTTAATCTCGGACCCGAAGACGAACGGTATCTGTACCGTCTGTATCTTGAAAAGGACGAAACCGCTTCCTGAACCGGAGACATCCGGATTTTTAATCGGTTGTCGAGCCCATGGATATGACTGGCCTACCAGATCGCGAGCTCAACGGTTCACGAACTGGTAGGTCTCCTTTGTAGGGAAGATGACGATGATATCCCAAATGACACGTATACAATTGTCTTGATCGAGGAGTCCACGATCGTGCGTATTTTGCAGCGCCAGATCTTCAAGGAGCTGGTGACCATTTTCGGGGTCTGCCTGGGGGCGGTACTCGTGGTTCTTCTCATCGGCAGGCTGCTCCAGATGCGGGAGCTCGTCATGGGGCAGGATGTTTCCGTGATCGAGCTGGGCAAACTTTTTGTTTTTTTGAGTCCTTTTTTCATGAGTCTGCTCATTCCCGTTTCCTGTATGTTGGCCATTTTTTTGACTTTCCTGCGGATGGGAACGGACAGGGAGCTCATTGCCCTGCGGGCCGGGGGACTCGGGGTGTATCGGTTTCTGCCCGGGCCCCTGGTGTTTTCATTGCTGGGTGTTTTCAGTTGCGCGGTGATGACATTGTACGGGATTTCCTGGGGCATGGATCATTTCAGACAGACCGTGTACGAACTGGCTCGCACCAAGGCCACCCTGCGTCTTCAACCCGGGGTGTTCAACAAGGATTTTTCCGGCCTGACCATTTTTGCCCTGCGGGTCGATGCCCGAACCGGAGAGATGGAAAGGGTCTTTGTGGAGGACGCCACCAACAGGGATTTGCGAACGACCATTGTTGCACCAAAAGGGCGGATCACCACGGATCCCGATCAGGGTGAAATGTTTTTCCTGCTTTCGGATGGAACCATTTATCGATTTACCGACGATGAGATCGATGAGATCGGATTTGCCACCTATCAGGTGAGAATGGACCTGAGTCGGCTCCTTGGGAGCGTGGATGGGTTGGGAGACAAACGCATCAAATCGCTGTCTTTGGAGGAGATTCGTGACCGTTTGGCATCCCTGGACAGCGGGGATACGAAGGACCTTCAACAATGGCGGGATCTGAAGTCCGAGTTGTATAAACGATACGCGCTGCCTGTTGCCTGTCTTGTTCTAGGGCTTTTCGCCATTCCACTGGCCTTTCTCTTTCAGGGAATGAATCGTCAGTATGGGCTGATCCTGGTACTCGGCTTTTTCATGCTTTACTATTCCCTGTTTTCTCTGGGGATGGTTCTGGGGGAAACCGGGGATCTTGCCCCAGGGTTGGCCATGTGGATGCCCAACGTGATTTTTGCCCTGCTGACCATGGGGGGGTTCGTTCTTGTTGCCCGGGAAAAGAACGTGAATATCCTGCCTTTTTTTCGCTGGATTCGGAATTGTCTGGGGGCAAGGAATCCAGATCCTGATGGAAACGGCAATCGTGTTTCATAAACCCGGCAGAACAATCCATCTGATCGCCTTGTTTTCCAGAGCGTGGACTCTCACCTCGTCCTGTTAGTCGTCCCGTTTTGATTCATTCTACTGAAATTGATGGCTTTTACAGCCGTTTTGGTTAAAAGATACCGTGGCTATAAAAAACAGAATCCTGGTTCACTATCTGATCCGACAAAATCTTTTTTTGCTGGCCTTGGTTTTCGGGGCCGGCATAGGCATCTATCTGCTGATCGAATTGTTCGATCGTCTGGACGATTTCTTAAAGGCCGGTGTGGGGCTATCGTCCATTGTGATGTATTTCGTAGCCAAGACCCCGTTGATCATATCCCAGATATTTCCAGCCGTATTTTTGCTGTCTCTGCTCATCCAGTTCAGCATCATGCACCGCAATCGGGAGATCATCGCCTTGACTTCCTGTGCGGTCCCTTTCGGTGCCGTAGGCAAGGTCGTTCTTGTCTATGCCTTTGTCTGGAGTGCGTTGCTTTTCGGTTTTTCCCAGGTTGTGGGGACAAAGGGGTACAATGTGGCCCACCAGATCTGGAAGGAAGATGTCCGCAAAAAGCAGCTTTCCGAGCAGGTGTTGGGCAATGTCTGGTTCAGGGAGGACAACAGGATTGTCAGGATCGGATCGTTCAAGCCCTTTCAGGGGACTGGGAGCGGGCTGGTCATGTATGCCCTCGCCGCTGATGGAAAAAGCGTGGAGATGGTCACCGAGGCCCGTCGGGTCGAGGTTCACGGGACACGATGGCTCCTTACGGGCGTGAATCACATTGATATTAAATCCTTTTCCCGATGGACAGAAGATCGCACGGAACTGGTTTTACAGACCGATCCGCGCTCCTTTGCAACCCTGGAGAGCGAAAAAGACCCTCAATATCTCAGCTATTGGAATCTTGCCAAGGTCGCCAAGGGGCTTGGTGCGGCCGGTTCCAATGTAGAGGCCTTGATCACCTCCCTGCACGCAAAGATAAGCTATCCCTTTTCCCTTATGGTCATGGCCTGCGCAGCCATTGTCCTTACTCTTGCCATTTCCAATATCTATGCGAGCGTTCTTGCGGGACTGGCTCTCGTGTTTGTCTACTATGCCATGTTCGTCATGAGCACGGCAGCCGGAGAGAGTGGTCTGCTTCCTCCGATAGTGGCTGCGTGGATGCCAAACACTGTTTTCGGACTGGGTTTTCTCGCCCTTTTGGGAATCAATTCGTTTGAAAAGGGACGTTGACTCGGTTGACCAGGAATCGTGTTATTTGACCTGGGAACGATCAAGCTCCACGAGGAGTACGTCGTTGGAGCCGGGCTCTGCAATGGCGACGAAACCACCTTTTCTATCGATATAGACAATCCCTTTTTCGAGTTCCTCGAAATCCTCTTCGTTGACAATGGCCGCGTCGGCCTTGAACATGTGCATGATTTCCCCTTGTGTAGAGTTGTTTGTTGAAAAATGTCGAACATGGCTGATGGCTCAGGTTTTCAGACCACAGGAACCAAGGCCATGAGAGGGTTGCAGAACATTTTGCCTCCCGGATGTATCACCACCTTGAAACAATGAGAATATGATGGAACTACCCGGCCACTATCTTGGAGCGGTGAACACCTCAGGTGATCCTGCGTCCTGGTCCAGGGAATTTTCTCTGGAAATCCGGTCCAGCGGTTCGTATGCGCTTTTTGTACGTGATGAAGACGGATATGTGATGATGGTCCATTCCGGTACTTCCGGCCGCTCTCTGGCTGAATTCGTGCTCAAAAATGGATTCGATCATCTGGAAATCCAAGCCGATATCAGGGACATCGATCCCCATTTTGCCGCAGAATATGCCCGAATCATCGAAGAGAGAACCTGAGATTCGGATATCTCCCCCAATCTACAATACTCTTCCTTCGGGGCCGATGTCGGCAGCCAAATCAGCCCTGCCGTTTTTCTTGATCATCAAGGCCCGGACGCACCCCTGCCAGGTTTTTTCGTTTCTGCAGATATTTCTGATCGATGCCTTGACCTGGGGATTGTCTGATTGCTGGAAAAAAATAAAAAATTTACAATGAGTTGAAAATGGACACATGGGATTATCCCTTAAAGGTTACTCATGCGGCCAAGCCGCAGTTTTAGGTTTTAAGTTTTAAGTTTTAAGTTCAAGCTGTTATAAAATTTTCGTAACTATTCAGGTGCATTTCCCGGGAATCAGAATTGTAAATTTTAGAAATTTAAGAGATTTAAGAAATTACAGGCGGTTAGCGTGCAGGTCCTTAATTTCTAAAATTTCTGAAATCCTTAAATCTCTAAAATTTAGGGGCTGGCACTCAAATTTAAGATTACATTGCAGTCTGTTGCGCCTGATAAATTTTGACCTGAATAGTTACAAATTTTCTTGTTTTTTATGGCAGACTTTTACGAGTAAGGTACCAATGAATGATAAAGGTGATGGGTGTGAAGGTTTCGTAGCGCCTGCCTATCCGCGCCTCTTCGTGTTCCTGGACCAATGCGGCTATGAGTTCTAAGGCCGCATTTTTTTTTGAATTGGTCCCTGTATCAGGGAATCCACCCCAAGATTTTCATGAGCCAGGGAGAGATGGATGTCAGCATGACTGATGATTTTGAAGACCATGGTTCATCCATGACAGATGCAGATATGGTGAAGCTTACGATCATGCCAAAATCCGTTTTGTTTTTCAATGAGATATTAATCCTCCTTCCTGGTAGATCCAGGCTGCTCGGGGCGTTGGGTTTCCAGGAATTTCGTTGCTGATCTCCTGCAGGATTTGTTCACATAAATACTCTTTTTTTTGCTTTAAAATTGGGGTAAAGGGTAATGGTTTTTTTGTTGCACGACTCTACCCAAGGAGGTATTTTTACAATGGAAGCATGTGAACAGATTATGCGCGACATGGATTTCACGTTTTTTGCCACGGGAGAATACGGGATGAGCATGCCTGAGGCATTGCCCCTGATCGGCAACGATCACTTCTTCTTTTTGGATGTTCGGGCCAAGGAAGAGGTGAACTATCTGAGTTTTCCCTTTGCCAAACACATTCCCCTGGAAGAAATCCCGGATCGCCTCGACGAGATTCCCAGAGACAAATTTATCATTCCTTTTTGCGCTACAACTTTCAGGGCAGCCATGTGCTATGTCTATCTTCTTTTTCACGGGTATGAGGAGGTCAAGGGGTTGACCTCGGGCACTGATGCCATGGCCGCTGCACTCAAGCCCGGTGCCTTGATCAAGATCATGTCGTAATGAATCGGTTTTTTTCTGCCCTTGGGATGCTCCACTCTTCAGAAAAAGCAGTGTCCCGGCCAGACGATCAATGGTTATCCCATGGTCCCGCATGAACCATGACCAGACCTCATTGAGTGGTTTCAGGGGATATTTTCTTCATCGTGATTCAATTTGAAGGAGACTTGCATGCGTTTTATCGATAATGTTGACATCAAGGGCAAACGCCTGCTCATCCGTGTAGACTACAACGTTCCCATCGAGGATGGGGTGATCAAGGATGACAACAGGATCAAGGCCAGCTTGCCGACCCTGAAATTCGCTCTTGATAACGGGTGCGCCCTGGTTATCTGTTCGCACATGGGTAAACCCAAAGGAACGGTCGTACCTGAGCTCTCACTGGCCCCGGTGGCCAGACATCTTGCCGGGCTTCTTGACAGAAACGTGGAAATGGCTCCGGATTGTATCGGCGAGCCAACCAGGGCCATGGTCGACAGGTTAAAGTCCGGTCAGGTGCTCATGCTTGAGAACCTCCGGTTCCATGCGGGAGAAAAGAAAAATGATCCCGAATTTTGCGAGGCACTGGCCAATGGGCTTGATGGGTATGTGAACGATGCCTTTGGGGTTTCTCACCGTGCACACGGATCCGTGGTCGGGGTGCTCGATCATTTTTCCCTGTGCTGTGGAGGCTTGCTGCTCAAAAAAGAGTGGGAATACCTCGGCGAAGCACTCAAGAATCCCAAGCGGCCCTTTGTGGCCATTGTCGGCGGGGCCAAGGTGTCTTCGAAACTCGGTGTCTTGTACTCCCTTTTGGACAAGGTTGACCGCATCCTGATCGGCGGGGCCATGGCCAACACCTTTATCAAGGCCCTGGGCTACGAGGTGGGAACCTCTCTGGTTGAAAACGATCTTCTGGATGAGGCCAGGGCTATCGTGGACAAGGCCAGGAACAGGGGCGTGAGTCTCTATCTGCCAGTCGACTGTATTCTGGGCGAGAGCCCCCAGGGGGAGCTGACAGCCGGGGTCTGCCCCTATCAGGATGTTCCCGGTGATGAAATGATCCTGGATATCGGTCCTGCAACCTCGGCGCTGTTTGCCGAGGGTATCCGTGACGCTGCAACCATTGTCTGGAACGGCCCCATGGGGGCTTTTGAGAATAAGTTTTTTTCCCAGGGCTCCTTTAATCTGGCCATGGGCATAGCTCAGTCGAAGGCTTTAAGCATTATTGGAGGAGGGGATACGGATGTGATCATCCATACCTTGGGTATCCAGGACAAGATTTCTTTCATGTCAACGGGCGGCGGTTCCTTCCTTGAATTTCTTGAAGGCAAGGATCTGCCGGCATTCAAGGCCCTTCAGGATAAGGAGACGCAATGAAAAAGAAAAAACTCATGGCGGCCAATTGGAAGATGTTCAAGACCTTTGAAGACGGTGTTGCAACATCCCGGGAACTGGTGAGACGTGTTTCCGGGTCTATTCCCGAAGACAGGGAGATGCTTGTCATTCCACCCTTTACACTGCTTCACGCAGTGGGAGGGGAGCTCGCCGGACAGAGAGATATGTTTCTTGGTGCGGAAAATTTTTATCCATCAGATCAGGGAGCATTTACCGGAGAGATCTGCCCGGAACAGCTTCTTGATCTTGGCTGTTCCTATGCCCTGGCCGGACATTCCGAGCGCCGGCATATCCTGAAGGAACGTGACGAGTTTGTTGGCGAGAAGGTGGCTTTCGGGATTGAAAAGGGACTTTCGATCATTTTGTGTATTGGTGAAACCATTGATGAACGCAAGAGGGATCGTGTCGAGGAAGTGCTTTTCAGGCAGCTTGACAAGGGGCTGGCCGGAGTAAGCCCAGCGAATGTGGACAACCTTGTCGTGGCCTACGAACCCGTCTGGGCCATTGGCACCGGTGAAGTTGCCGGGCCTGATGAGATCATTCAATCCCACGGCCTGGTTCGCTCCAAACTGGTGGATATATTTTCCGAGGCCGGTAAAGATATCCGCATCCTCTATGGGGGAAGCGTCAAGCCGGACAATTGCGGATCCATTATCGCCCTTGACAATGTCGACGGGGTGTTGGTAGGAGGCGCGAGCTTGATGGCTGAAAGTTTCAGTCGGATTGTGTTGGCATAATCATCTGAAAAGATGTGTTTTTTGTTTGCAGGGTGGTTTGTAAAAACACCCGGTCGAACATATAACCCCAAGATGTTTGTCTTGGACAGTTAAAGGCCCACACGGGCCTTGCTCGGTAGGTCAGGAGGTCGAGACCTTGAATTCTTTGGTGATCACCATTCATGTTATCGCATGTATTGTTTTGGTAGTTCTGATACTCCTGCAGTCCGGAAAGGAAGGCATGGGGGTTATTTTTGGCGGCGGAAGTACCTCTTTGTTCGGAAGCGGTGGGGCCGGTGGACTCCTGACCAAACTGACCGGCGCGGCCGCTGCCGTCTTCTTCGTCACCTCGCTGACCTTCACCTATATAAGTACGATGCAGCATAAAACCCCAAGGGAATCCATCGTTCTTGATGCCCCGGCACCGATTGCCGAACAGGCTCCGGCCCCGGTTTCCGGTGAATCCGAAGAAAATGTTGCAGACGATGCAAAAAGTTCTGGACAAGAGGAATCGAAATCCGTAAAAGCCTCTCCTGCTGACTCGGTGCAAGACACTGAAACAGCAAACGATCCTGCCAAGCAGTAGGGCTGGATGATAAGGATGCCGAGGTGGTGGAATTGGTAGACACGCTAGCTTGAGGTGCTAGTGGGTTAACACCCGTGGGGGTTCGAGTCCCCCCTTCGGCACCACGCATGTACATGAGCCGTCTGAATTATTCAGGCGGCTCTTTTCGTATGCTCCCTTGCATAGGTCCGGGACGTGGCGTATGCAAGGGAACTGATGCGAACAGAAAGTAACAATGGCCAGCCGGACTCGGACGGATCAGGTGGAAGATACCGGGTTCGCAAGCCCGGTTGGCAGCAAGTTTACGGGAATCGAGCATGTCCGATACAAAGCGTGATTCATATACCCAAAATCTCGTTGTCAAACCCAGGCGCAAACCGGTTGAGATCAATCCTGAAACCGAGGAATCCTTTGAGGAATCCAAGGAGTTGATCAAGGAGTCGTTCCGACAGGCCGCCAAGACCAATATGGCTTTTGTTGCCTGGATGGGAATTTTTTCCTGGCGGTTGATCAAACATATTTTTGTTTCTCTCTGGGCAAAACACTCGACACGAAACAAGGACAGGCACAAGGGGACATCCAGGCCATTTTCTCCCGGTCAAAGGTACAGGCACACGACAGGCCCCCGGCCGGACAGAAAGGATCGATCCAAAAAAAGCTGAGCATTTTTTACGATCATCGGGGCGGGACGCATCATCCCTGTGTGTCCAGACAGGATATTTCAATTGTCTTGACGGGTTACGTGTGGATCACCACCTTTTGCCGCCTGGATCAAGGGGCCTGTGCAGGACAGCTCTTCGATCTGGAACTTGATCTTTGCGCTTTTATTCACTAAGTGACCCCTACGTTTATGGGCATGACCACTTTCAGTGGTTGCCAACAACCGGCACGAGCTGTCGGATGGCGGAGATGAGGGTATGCAAAAGCTGCATGGAAAGGTCGTGATCGAGACGCTTGGAACCTCCGAGGATGAGATATTTACCAAGGAGTACGAATACGAGGACGGTATCTGTGTCCATTCGCAAGATGCCATTGATATACGTCTGGAAATCTGTCGCGAAAATGAAATCCAGACTGTTGTCTGGTACAGGGAGCACAATGTCGGTGGAACCTGGTATGATCCCACCAAAAAAACCTGGGTGGCCGAGCTCATGGGTTTTGAATGGAACGGCTATGACATTGACGTGATCGAGGAACTCCGGGCCAAAAAACAGTTGGCTGCCCGGACCAATCATGCTGAATGCTGGTCACCTCCCTCACGGTAGTTTATTTTCCTGTCACACTGGCGGACCCATTTTGATGGTCCGCTTTTTTTTTGCCGTTATCCCGGGCCATTGTTTTTGCGTACCCTTGCCACACCGATATCCCTTTCTGGGGTGATTGTGCATGGCTATGACTCGTGCCGTCTATCTGTAGACTCTACCACTTACAGCCCTGTTTGGGCATCTCCCCGGATCAGGGTTGACTCTGCCTCGTAAGGGGGAGCAATTCATTTGCCTTTGACTCGTATATCGAGTAATAAAATCAAACCTTTTTTTGGCGTTATTCTTGTGTTCCAATATCTTATGGGAGGTTCTATGTGGAGTGATACGACCATGCACGTCCAGTCTCCGACCAGGACTTCGGCGGTCCTGGACTGGCTGGAGGTGTTGTCAGGTATCGGTTTGGTCCTTTTTATCATGGGCCATTCTCTTTTTGTGGCCAGCGTTGTTTTTGGGGCGGCCACATTTGACGGCCTGGCCGGCTTCTTCGAGACCACCGGATTGGCCCAGGTCGGCGGACCGATCATCGCTCTGGTCTTTTTGCTGCATTTTGTGCTTGCTGCCCGCAAGATCCCGTTTCGGGCCTCCCAGCAGCGGATCATCTGGAGGCACGCTCGCATGATGCGTCATGAGGACACCTGGCTCTGGCTGGTGCAGGCCGTGACAGGGATGCTCATTCTGCTCATGGGTTCCATCCATATGTGGGTCCTCTTGAACGATCTTCCCATTACCGCAGAAAAATCCGTTGCCCTGCTCTATGAGGGCACATGGCTGTGGTTCTATCTTTTCTTTCTCCTCTTCGTGGCCATGCATGTGGCCATCGGCATCTACCGGGCCGGGGTCAAGTGGGGGTACATCCGACGTGAAAACAGGGCCAGGATGAAAAAATACCTGTATATTTTCGCAGGGGTCCTGATTGTCGTCGACCTGGTGTCGTTGATGCGTTTTTATTTTCTGAGTGTGTAGAGCAAGGGGGAAACATGGTAGAAACAATATATACAGACCTGTTGTGCCTGGGTGCGGGCCTGGCCGGTGAGCGCGTGGCCATCGAGGCTGCCGAGGCCGGGTTTGATGTCATCTGTCTGAGTCTGGTCCATTCCAAACGTTCCCACTCCTCTGCCGCCCAGGGCGGTATGCAGGCGGCGCTCGGCAATTCCGTCATGGGGGAAGGCGACAGTCCGGATGTCCATTTCCTGGATACGGTCAAGGGTTCGGACTGGGGGTGTGATCAGGAGGTGGCCCGGATGTTTGTGGACACTGCGCCCATTGTCATGCGCGAACTCGCCCATTGGGGAGTCCCCTGGAATCGTGTGGTCGGCGGCAAGGGATTCTACTACAAGGGGGGGCAGAAATACGAGAAATTCGAAGACCCTGCCAAGGAAGGATTGATCACCTCCCGTAATTTCGGGGGCACTGCCAAGTGGCGGACCTGTTATACGTCCGACGGGACCGGCCATGCCGTGCTCTATACCATGGATAATCGTGCCACCCAGATGGGTGTTCAGGTTCATGATCGGATCGAGGCCATCTCCATGATCCATGACGGGGAGGCGTGTCAGGGGGTCGTGGCCAGATGTCTGAAGACCGGTAAGCTCCGGGTGTATCTGGCCAAGGCAACTCTGGTGGCCACCGGGGGATATGGAAGAATCTACAAGAATACGACCAATGCGGTCATCTGCGAGGGTGGTGGACAGTCCATCGCCCTGGATACGGGTGTTGTCTCTCTGGGAAACATGGAGGCCATCCAATTCCATCCCACGGGCATCGTGCCCACGGACATTCTGGTCACCGAAGGGTGTCGGGGCGATGGCGGAACGCTCCTGGACAGGAACGAAGACCGGTTCATGCCCGACTACGAGCCGGAAAAGGCGGAACTTGCCTCACGGGACGTTGTCTCCCGCCGGATGATCGAGCATATCCGCAAGGGACTCGGGGTGAAGAATTCCTATGGGGATGACAACCTCTGGCTTGATATCCGTCATCTCGGCGAGACCCATATCCGGACCAAGTTGCGCGAGGTTGACGAAATCTGTCAGAATTTTCTGGGAATCGATCCCCTGCATCAACTCATCCCGGTACGGCCCACCCATCATTACAGTATGGGGGGAGTACGTACGGACAAGGATGGTGCCGCCTACGGACTCAAAGGTCTTTTTGCCGCAGGCGAGGCTGCCTGCTGGGATCTGCATGGATTCAACCGCCTTGGCGGCAATTCTCTGGCCGAAACCGTGGTTGCCGGAAAGATCATCGGCGCCAAGGTGGTAGAGTACCTCAAGGGGGCTACCGCAACATTCAAGACGTCGGTCATCGATGAACAGATCACCAGGGACAAGGCCCGTATCAAGACCCTGATCAGCGGGGGCGGCAAGGAGAATGTCTTTGAACTGCGCAATATGATGCAGGAAGCCCTGATGAAGGGTGTGGGCATTTTCCGTAACGAAAAGGATCTGGAGCAGGCTGTCAGGACATTGCAGGAAGTCCAGTCACGGACCGCCAATCTTGGTTTGGTGAGCAACGGGTTGGGGGCCAATCCCGAATTGGCCATGGCCCTCAAACTGCCGGGTATGGTTCGCATGGCGCTGTGTGTGGCTTACGGTGCCCTGGAGCGCAGGGAAAGCCGCGGCTGCCACGCCCGCGAGGATTATCCTGCAAGAAATGACCGCGACTGGCTGGTCAGAACCCTGGCCACCTGGAAAGAGGGAGCGGATCTGCCCACCCTGAAATACGAGCCGGTAAGCCCGAGTTTTGAACTTCCTCCTGGAGAACGTGGCTATGGCGGAGGAAAAATCATCAGTGCAGACGAAAAAGAGGCCTAATTCATGGATAGAATGCTCACGATAAATATTTTTCGCTACAACCCCCAGGATCCGGATTCCAAGCCGCACATGCAGTCCTATTATCTGGATGAGACCGAAAGCATGACCCTGTTCATTGCCTTGAACAGGATCCGGGAGGAGCAGGATCCCTCTCTGCAATTCGATTTCTGCTGCAGGGCAGGTATCTGTGGGCAGTGCGGCATGGTCATCAATGGCCGTCCCAATCTGGCCTGCAAGACCAAGACAAAGGATCTACCCAGTCAGATCACCCTGTTGCCCCTGCCGTTTTTCAAGCTGATCGGCGATCTCTCCGTGGATACGGGAACCTGGTTTCGGGAGATGAACACCCATATCGAGTCATGGATTCATACCCAGAAAGAGTTTGATCCCGCGTCTGAAGAAGAGCGTATGGACAATGAAACCGCCGAGAAAATCTACGAGCTCGATCGATGCGTGGAGTGCGGATGCTGTCTCGCCGCCTGTGGAACAGCCCGGATGCGCGAGGATTTTCTCGGGGCCGTGGCCCTGAACCGGATCGCCCGGTTCATCCTCGATCCCAGGGATCAGCGTGAGGAAAAGGATTATTTCGAGCTCATCGGGAACGATGAGGGAATCTTTGGATGCATGGGGCTTTTGGGGTGCGAGGATGTCTGTCCCAAAAATCTGCCCCTGCAGGACCAGCTCGGATTTCTGCGTCGCAAGATGGGGCTTTTCGCCCTCAAGGATCTTACAGCCAGAAGAAAAAAGACCCGCTGATCCGGTGGGTTGTGATCGGATTATCCGGCCGGGCATGGAAGACCGTGTCCGGCCTTTTTCGCACAAGGAGCGAATCATGCGCCAGATAGACGACTCGATTATCACGGACAAGGTCGCGGAAATGGTTGTCCAAGCCAACGTCGAACTGCCGGGGGATGTATTCGATGCCCTGACAACGGCTTTACAGAACGAGACCTCGGCTGCGGGACGTGAGATTCTGCAGCAATTATTGGACAATGCCGCCCTGGCCAAATCCACGCGTCTGCCTTTATGCCAGGATACCGGGCTGGCGGTTTTTTTCGTGGAGCTCGGCAACGATTGTCATGTCAAGGGGAATCTCTACGAGGCCATCAACCAGGGGGTACGGCAGGGATACCAGGATGGATTTTTGCGCAAATCGGCCTGTCATCCTCTGACCCGTAAAAATACCGGAGACAATACCCCGGCCATCATTCATACGGAGGTGGTCCCTGGGGACGGGCTGACCATCAGATTCATGGCCAAAGGCGGTGGGAGCGAGAACATGTCCCGTGCGACCATGCTCACGCCCGCCCAGGGATGGAAGGGGATCAGGGAATTCGTGATCAGACGGATGGCCGAGGCCGGTCCCAACCCCTGCCCGCCGACCATTGTGGGAGTGGGCATTGGGGGAACCTTTGACCAGGCACCTCTTTTGGCCAAGAAGGCCCTGTTTCGACCCCTGGATGTTCCGCATCCTGATCCTGAGATAGCGGCCATGGAGGATGAACTTTACACCGCAATCAACGAGTTGGGCATCGGTCCCATGGGACTGGGGGGAAAGACCACCTGTCTGGGGGTACGTATCAACATGGCCCCCTGCCATATTGCCAGTCTTCCCCTGGCCGTGAATGTCCAATGCCATTCATCACGTCATCTGGAGGTAACTATATAATGAGTAAGGAATACAGACTCCAGACTCCGCTGACCGACGAGGATATCGACCGGTTGCGTGCCGGGGACAAGGTTCTTCTTTCCGGGTTGGTGTACACGGCCAGAGACGCCGCACACAAAAAGATCGTCCAGGCTCTGGAAAACGGCGAAAAGCCGCCCTTCCCACTGCAGGGAGCTGTGATCTACTATGTGGGCCCCTCACCCGCTCCCGAGGGGAGGCCCATCGGATCTGCCGGACCGACCACCAGTTATCGCATGGACAGCTTTGCCCCGTATCTTCATGCACTGGGAGTCAAGGCAAGTATCGGCAAGGGCAGGCGTAATCAGGAAGTCAGGGATGCCCTCGCAACCCATAAAGGCGTTTACTTCGGAGCTACCGGTGGGGCGGGGGCGCTCATCTCCCAGTGTATCGAAAAGGCCAGGGTCATCGCCTATGAGGAGCTCGGTCCCGAGGCGGTCCGGGTTCTCAAGGTCACGGACTTCCCGCTTTTGGTGATCAACGACGCTGTTGGAGGGGAATTGTATGCTACCCCCCAACTCCCCGAGTTCTAAGTTCTGGATATTTCGTGGCCTATGTGCTGACTTTCAGAGAATATTTCAAAAACCCCCTTGTCAGGTGCTGTGCTTTCGTGCTATTTTTTCTTTTAATCATGTAAGAAAATTGGGCTTCCAACGGTCCATAATTACATAACTTCAGGAGGCGAGTATGGCTCAGGTCAAGGTTAATGTGAAAGAGAAATGTCTGGCTATTCCCCAATGGTTCTTTTTCACCAAGAAAGTGCCATTGAACGATGTCCACAAGGAGCTCAAGATTGATTCGTCCAATGGGAAGCAAGTCTACACCCTGAAGTTGACCGGAAATTTTGGCGAGCAGGACATCACCTTCAATGATTACGAAGGGTATGCCAATTTTGTGTACTCCTTTGAAAAGGCGATGATGACTTCGTAACTCGCTCTTTTTCTATCAAACACAAAAAGCCCCCTGATCATCTCGATCAGGGGGCTTTTTGTGTGCTTCTCAATAAATGGCTCCATGGTGTTGTGGATTCTTGTTCATTGCCTTTACGGCTGAAAGGATTTGATGCGTACGTGATCGATTCGTTGTATCGCGCAGGTCGTGACAATAAACCAGTATAGATGATCATGGCGAAAGGCATTCCCTAACACATTGGTATGAAAGAAAAGATTTTTTGCAACAAACGATGTCGTTGTAATACCTGAAGGTGATTCATCAGGATACCAGGAAGTCGCAGAATGTCTCACAAAACGATAAAAATACGAGAAAAAATCTAAAGAGGGTAGACATTAAATTATCGGTGTGCTAGCGGCAAACACATCCTCATCGAAATGGTGAGATGGCTTGCCGGCGTTAATGCTATTGCAAAACATAGGGAGTATAATAATACGAATGCGTTAGGTGGGAGAAGGGACCATGGGCAAAATTTTGATCATCGGCAAACAGGATGAATTTTGTGAATCGATCTGTACACTTTCACAGCGAATGGGGCACGAGCCTGTTTTTGTCCAGGCGATCACGGAAGGCTATGCGGCAGCCTCTTCAGACACGAGTTACGAGGTCGTTTATCTTGATGTCATGATGGAGGGGGGCCAGGGACTGGAGTGGATAGCAAAGTTGCAGGAGTTGCCTTCCATGCCGGATATCATTGCCATGACCAACGAGGGTGATCCGGAAACGGCGGCCTCGGCCATCAGCCGGGGGGCATGGGACTATCTGGGAACGCCTATTTCCATTGGCTCCGTGCAGTGCATGATCGCCCGGGTTCTTCAAAGCAGAGAGAAGCGGCGGGCCTTTGCCCGGCAAAAGATCCTCAAACGGGACGGAATTATCGGGCGAAGCATGCGTCTGCGCCGCTGTCTGGATTCATTGGCCAGGGCATCGGAGTGCATGTGCAGCGTTCTTTTTGTGGGTGAAACCGGCACCGGCAAGGAGTTGTTCGCCAGTGCTCTGCACGAGAACAGCTCGCGTTCGGGTAAACGGATGGTTGTGGTTGACTGCACCAACCTCACCCGGACTTTGGCTGAAAGTCTGCTCTTTGGTCACGACAGGGGCGCGTTCACCGGAGCCGTGGCCAAAAAACAGGGGCTTGTGGCCCAGGCGGATACCAGCAGTCTCTTTCTCGATGAAATCGGCGAACTGCCCCTCGAGGTCCAGAAATCCTTTTTGCGGGTTTTGCAGGAGAAACGATTCAGGCCATTGGGATCGAAGCACGAGGAAGAAAGCGATTTCAGACTGGTTTGTGCGACCAACAGATCGCTGCTCGAGATGGTGGAAAACGAGAAATTCCGCAAGGATCTCTACTTTCGGATCAGCGGTATGGTCATCGAGCTGCCGCCGTTACGTGAACGTCGAGAGGATATTCTCGACCTGGTCAACCATTATGTATCCAGGATTTGTAAAGAATATCAGGTTGTGGACAAGCAGCCTTCCGAAGATTTCATCCATGCGCTGACCTGTTACTCCTGGCCGGGGAACGTACGGGAACTGGTCAACACCCTCTATATCGCCGTGAACAACGCCATGGAGGAACGCCATCTGTACCCTCATCATTTACCCGTGGATATTCGGGTGAAGATCATTCAATCCAATTACAATCTGCCACGACCTGAAATGGAGTATGTCCCACCCCCGCCTCCTTCCTCGGATCCCGTTGTCGTTCATGCTCCCCAGGCGACGGAAATCGTGAAAAGGAACCTGGACCCTGAAACCTGCCTCACCTACAAGGCCATGCGGGAATATGTGATTTCAAAAATGGAATCGGTATATCTCGATGACCTGGAAAAACTTTCCGAGGGTGATATTGCCTCGGCCTGTTCCTACTCAGACCTCTCAAGGGCTCGGTTGTATCAGCTGCTCAAAAAACACGGCCGGTATTTTAATAAACCCCGAAAAAAAATGGTTTCCTGAATATCTCTTCCTTGCCTCCTGTTTCAAGCCCTTTTTGGTTCCCAATGGTTCCGAAAGGGGTTTTTTTTATGCGATCTACGTGTACAAAAAAAAGGGATCTCAGCGGATGACCGGCATACCTGCAGAAAACGAAATCAAGGCGATAATCCGCAGGGGGGTATCCCCATGGTTGATCGCCATTGGATGTATTGCATCCCGCAAACATGGACCTGGGAGGTCTATATCTTGTGGATCCATACAACATTTGTGCACAGGCAGCTTTCCCTTGAGGCGTGCTGTCTGTGCGGGTACCAGGCCAAGAGGGTCGTATTGACGTTCGTGAGCGCAGATTATGAGGTTTTCTGGTCGGAAAACGCACATACAAGGGTATCTTTTGATGGATTATTTAGATGGTATGCATTTTGTATTAACGTGGTCTATCATTTCAGGTTCAGGTTCGAGTTCATGGTGATTCACTTGTCAATCAAGCGCATCCGGCTTGTTGGGTACAAAAACATGCCACATATTACATACCTCCCGCATTCGTGTGAACGTCTTATCGATTCTGAGTTCGACCGCGATCCCTTGTTGCAAAAAGTTGGCATGGGATTTTGTATCGCTGGATGTGATGGAAGAATCCATGCAGCCAACCAGAAGATGTATACCCTTTTTGGTGAGTATCAGGGAGGTTTTTGCCGCTGGTGGAGCAAGAGTGCCGGAGTGTTGGTCAAGAACTTCCGGTCTGATGTCCTGAAGCCCCGGATCGTTTCCCACACCTGGCTGACCACGCGAGGAAAGCGACGCAGTGTGCTTGTCTGGGTCTTCACTGCCGGCAATCTGGGCGATACAGTTTTTTTGCTCGTCACCCCGCAAAGGTCTCTTGCTCAAGGGTATCCTGTTGATGACATGGTGGAGGTTGCGCTTTCCGGAGTCGATTCGCAAGATATCTTTACCCGGGGGGCCTCTCATGAGTGCATGATGCAGGCCTTGGCAGATACATTTTTTTCAGTCCGCTATCAGCCTATTTACGATATCCGGATGGGCCGGGTGGCTGGATTCGAGGCCCGAATTCAATGGGCCTCTGAAGAACACTCCTTTTTTTCAAATGATTTTTTTCATCTCCTGGATACATCCGGGGGGTCCCTGCTTCTCGGAATATGGTTTTTAGGCAAGGTTTGTGATGATTTTCGAAAATGGAAAGCAAGTGCCTGCGATGCACATCATTGTTTTGTTCAACTTCGCTTGTCGCTGGGGCAAATGAATTCCTTGTGCATCCTGCATGTGCTGCAGCGATGTCTGGCTGCTAATGGGCTCGATGCCTCGGATGTATGGATCAAGGCCTCCAAGGACTGTTTTAAGACCCGTGATACAGCCAAGCAATTGCTTCTTCACCGTTATCATGTCCTGGGCGTGAACTTTATCGTCGACAGGTTACGAACCAATCTGGCGGATTTGAGTTATTTTTTTGCGTTTTCAGTTATTCCGTTCAAGGCGGTATATCTCGGGAACTATACCCTGGGTTCACAAAGAAGTACCCGGCAATTCGAACTTTTTGCCACGTTTGCCAAAATTTTTTCTTCTTTGGGTATTCATGTTTTGACCTTGTATTCGGGAGGTTCCTGCAGCACTGAAGCGCTTCGTGCAACCAAATGCCGGTACATTCAGCAGCAGGATGGCTCACAATTTCTCACGGCAGCACAGGTTCCGGCTTTTATGGGCTCACCCCCCTCATTGTTTCCAGGCCATGATCGATTTCTTTCCCAGTGACGATACAAGACCGGTGCGAAAGTTTCAAACCGCGCACAACAGGATGAACCAGCTATGAGGACGGATCGCCCCTGAGCGTCGCTTGCGGCAATATTGAATCTTGTCCCCGAACCGTGTATGCACACCTCCTTGCCTGTTTCAGGCAGACTGATCCCCATCCTCGTTTGCACGAGGTGCAACCCGTGACCTGTCAAGGGGCCGTGTGCCGTTCATGAATACCTCTGAATCACTCCTCGTCCATTTTCGACGGGCAGAGCATCTCAAAAAGAGTACTCTGTCCTGTCCGTTCATTGATTTGAGTTCCCGCCAGTTATGTGATCTCGAACTTCTGCTCAATCGTGCCTTTTATCCACTGGAAGGTTTTCTGTGTCAGGAGGATTACGAGTCCGTTCTCTCCAAGATGCGCCTTGCAAACGGTACGCTTTGGCCCATGCCCGTGACGCTCGATGTCTCCCAGCGATTCGCCAAACAATGTGAACCGGGAAGCGTGGTCGGCCTTCGGGATCAGGAAGGATTTCTTCTGGCCATACTCCATGTGGAATCCGTGTGGCGGCCGGACAAACGCGCGGAGGCGGTGAGTATTTTCGGCACGGATGATCCGGCAAAACATCCAGGGGTGCGCCACCTCTATGATCGTGTAGGTGACTGGTATCTCGGCGGAAAGGTGGAGGGCCTTCATCTGCCCATGCACTATGATTTTCCTTCTCTGTGGATGACCCCGTCCATGACCCATCAACAGTTTTCCCAGATGGGATGGCGGCAGATAGTGGGGTTTCAGGCCGATACCTGTCTGCATTGTGCCCATAAGGAGATGATCTTGCGGGCTGCCCGAGAAGTCGGGGCGAGTATATTTCTTCATCCCCTGGTTGGTGGGTCCCAGACAGGAAAACTCGACCCCATCACGCAGGTCCGCTGTTACCAGGCTTTTGCTGAAAAATTTCCCACCAACATGATTTTTCTGGGCATCCTTCCCCTTGCCGAGCGCAAGGCCGGTCCCCGTGAGGCCGTGTGGCGTGCCATCATCCACAAAAACTACGGCTGCAGTCATGCCATGCTTTCGGACACCATTGCCGATCCGTTCGCAGACAAAGACATGCCTTTGTATCCACGTTGGTCGGGACACGATCTGGTCAAGAAGTATTGTGATGAGATCGGCATTCAGCCGGTCCGGCTCGAGCCCATGGTTTTCGTGACGGAGAAGGCGCAGTACATTCCTGAAACAGAGGTTCAGGAGGGGATGGATACCAAGGAGATCTCCTCTCTGGAACTCCAGCGTCGTTTGGAATTGGGCCTGGAAATTCCTGACTGGTTCTCCTTTCCCGATGTGGTCAATGAGCTCAGATATGCGTTCCCACCCCGCCACAAGCAAGGATTCACCCTTTTTCTGACCGGATTGTCGGGTGCCGGGAAATCCACCTTGGCCAAGGTGCTCCGGAAGAAATTTCTGGAAATGCGTGATCGCCCGGTCACCCTGCTCGACGGAGATGTGGTCAGACGCAATCTGTCCAGTGAACTGGATTTTTCCAGAGAACACCGGGAACTCAATGTCCGGCGTATAGGGTTTGTGGCCTCGGAGATCACCAAGAACGGGGGAATCGCCATTTGTGCGCCCATTGCGCCGTTTGAGGATTCTCGTCAGTATAATCGTGAATTGATCTCTCGATATGGGGGATACATCGAGGTTTTTATGAGCACGCCCCTTGATGTCTGTGAAAACAGGGATCGTAAAGGATTGTATGCCAAGGCTCGTCAAGGGATCATCAAAGGCGTCACCGGTATCGATGATCCGTATCAGCCGCCACGAGATCCCGAACTCACCATCGATACGAGCACCCTTTCTCCGGTGGAGGGTGCCCAGATGGTCCTCCTTTTTCTTGAAGAACAAGGGTATATCAAATAGGAAATGTGGACACTGCCATGACGGTTGGACCGGATTGGACGACATAAACTCTCAGGTTGGAGCATACGACCAATTTTTGTGGACAGAAGGTTTTTTTGTCTGTCATTTTTTCACGTTGTTGGACCATGTTGGGTTATGGTGTACGATAACCAAGCGCCAAACGAAAACACTTCAGACCCCGGTAGATGCGGGTTTTGTACATTGATCGTTTTCCTGTTTTCTTTTTTCAAGGGGGTCTGCACAATTCGGGGAAAATCATGCGTGCCAGGCATGGTGATTGCTTATTGAAAATGTCATCTGCTCTTGGCCACACCATCCTCCACCTGGATTTGGGGTAGCTTGAAACGACTTGGTACACTATCCTTGGTCCAAAGATTCGTTGTCACCATGAAAGTGATCTACATCCGTCTTGTTGCATGCCTGCATCTCCCTTGAGATCTCCTTTGCGTATCGGATGAGTGGCCATCCCAAAAAGGACAGCACCCGTAGGGGTGTTGTCCTTTTTGGGTGGAACAGATATATACGGGCAGGTTCTTTTGTCCGGGGCCAGGAACCAGACGGTGTACCACACGGCACATTTGTTCCCTCATACAAGTACCTGAAATATGATGGCTGGTTTGCCCCGTTCTTGACTATTTCCCGTGTCGGCTTACTACATTTCGAGTGTGTGCTGCGCCAACCAGCGGTCGGGGTTCCCGGGGTGCGTTTTGGTTTCGCATCCCTGCTACCGTGTCAAACATCAGTATGTGCTGGCTGGCCAATAGAGTTTGCAACCAAGGAGAGAGGTATGATGAAGAAATCCGTGATACATCTTACACCTGTTTTTCTGACCCTGTTTTTTTGGGTCGCAAGCAGCTGGGCAGCCTTGCCCGAATTTACCAAACTGGCCGAGGATGCTGGTGAGGCGGTCGTGAATATCAGCACGGTCAAGATGGTCAAACCCCGGCAGGGATTCAGGCAGTTCATGCCCAGACAACCAGAGCAGGGGTCCCCGTTTGATGAATTTTTCGATCAGTTCGAGCGGTTTTTTGGGGAACAATACCAGCAGCCCCGTAAGGAACGATCCCTTGGATCCGGATTTATTATCAGTTCCGATGGGTATATTGTGACCAATAACCACGTGGTCGAGGGAGCCGACGAAATCAAGGTCCGGCTTCGGGAAAACGGGAAACGCGAGAAATCGTATCTGGCTGAAATCATCGGCACGGATTCTGAGACAGACCTGGCTCTGCTCAAGATCAGCGCCGAGAATCGTCTTCCCTTTCTTTCCTTTGGCGATTCCGACAAGCTCGAGGTCGGTGAATGGGTCATGGCCATTGGCAATCCCTTTGGCCTCGATCATACCGTGACTGCCGGAATCATCAGTGCCAAGGGACGGGTCATCGGGGCCGGACCCTATGACAATTTTTTGCAGACAGACGCCTCCATCAATCCGGGGAACAGCGGCGGCCCGCTGCTGGATATGCGGGGCAGGGTCATTGGCATCAATACGGCCATTGTTGCATCTGGCCAGGGAATCGGTTTCGCCATTCCCAGCGCCATGGCCAGAAATATTATTGACCAGCTCAAGGAATTCAAAAAGGTCAAACGAGGGCTTCTTGGAGTCATGGTCCAGGCTATGGATGACAATACCTCTCGAGCCCTCGGCCTCGATGAAAACATAGGTGCCCTGGTTGCCTCGATAACGCCCGGCGGTCCGGCCGATAGGGCAGGGGTCAAGGCCGGAGATATCATTTTGGCTGTCAATGGAGACGATGTCGAAGACTACACTGATTTGACTCGTAAAATCGGCAGGCTCCTGCCTGGAGACAAGGTCGACCTGACCATCTGGCGCAACGAGAAGAAACTCCATCTTGCCGCTTCATTGGATGAGCGTTCTCTTAAAGAATTAGCCAAGGGCACCAATACCCAGGGCGACACATCTCAAAGTGGTCAGGTTCTGGGCATGACTCTGCGTGCTCCCGTACAAGACGAGCTTGAACTGCTTGGCATCGATGACGTTCGCGGATTGTTGGTCGTGGACATGAGCGGTGATTCTCCGGCCGGTGAAGCGGGAATCGTTCCTGGAGACCTGGTTCTCGAGGCCAACCAGCAACCGGTCAATACGGTCGGTGCGTTCAATGCGATTGTTGAAAAGGCCAGGAAGAACGGAGTGGTCCTTTTGTTTTTGAAGCGTAAGGGACAGAACCTGTTTCGGACCATTCCCCTGGGTGAATAGGTTGACTGTACGCAAGGAAGTCTTTGAGCAGGCACTACGCAGCCCGGTCGTTCTGCGGCCGGGCTGCAAGGTCAACCTGAGTCTCGCTATTGTGGGGGTTCATCCTGACGGGTATCACGAGCTCGATTCCCTTTTCTACCCCCTCTCCTCACCCTGCGATATCCTGACCATATCACGGGGGGGCAAACCGGGGCTGGAGGTGGCATGTTCCCGTACAGGACTCGCGGACAAGGGCAATATCCTGTATGCGGCCTATGATGCGTGGTCCCGTCGTATGGGGTATGCCCCCTGCCTGAACGTGTATCTCCAAAAGAATATCCCTGTGGGAGGGGGGCTGGGGGGAGGAAGCTCGGATGCAGCCATGTTTTTGAAATGGCTCAACGATACCGCCAAAGATGCGGGACTCTCCCAGGAACAGCTGGCCCGGCTGGCCCGGGATGTGGGGGCTGATGTCCCGTTTTTTTTGGTCAACCATCCCTCCCGGGCCAGGGGAAGGGGTGAGAGGCTTCAAAAGGTGGATCTTGACCTTTCGGAGTATTATCATCTGCTCATCTGCCCGCAGGTTCACGTGTCTACCGCATGGGCCTATGGGGCGTGGGACAAAATGTTGAGAACGGCCAGGGAGGAAAAAAAATCCTCTCGAATCTTGACAATGCACAGCCGAGCCGTTAGGAATCCATCCTCTCGACGGCATCTTGTTCTGTACAATGATTTCGAGAGAGTGGTTTTTCCTGTTCACCCGTCTTTGTACCGACTCAAACTGGCCATGATCGCCCTCAGTGCGTGTGGATGCGTGATGAGCGGTTCCGGAGCAAGTCTTGTGGCTTTTTTCGAACGGGAGCAGGATCGGGAAAGGGCGAGCGCCTATTTACGCGCCAAAGCCATTTCCTTTTTTCAATGATGCTGGGGCGTCGCCAAGTCGGCAAGGCAACGGGTTTTGGTCTCGTCATTCGGAGGTTCGAATCCTTCCGCCCCAGCCAATTTTTTTTTTCGAGGACACACGTTATGCCGCGACATGGTGATTTGCGGATTGTCACAGGAAACGCCAATCCCCGTTTGGCCGAAGCCATATGTGAACATCTTGGAGACCGACTGACTCCAACCTTTGTCGGCACCTTCAGCGACGGTGAGACCCGGGTGGAAATCGGCGACAATGTACGCGGTGACGATGTTTTTGTCGTTCAGTCCATTTGTTCGCCCGTCAACGACAACCTCATGGAGCTCTGCCTGATGCTCGATGCCCTGAAACGGGCCAGTGCCGGCAGGGTGACGGCCGTTGTCCCGTATTTCGGGTATGCTCGTCAGGACAGGAAAGTTGGGCCAAGGGTACCCATCAGTGCCAAGGTGGTTGCGGATTTTCTGTCTGCCGGCGGCGTTGACCGGGTTCTGACTATCGACCTGCATTCCGGACAGATTCAGGGCTTTTTCAATATTCCTGTGGACAACCTGTACGCTGCAGAAGTTTTGCTCGACTATATTTCTTCACTTGGGCAGGATCTTGTAGTTGTTTCACCGGATGCCGGAGGAACGGAACGCGCCCGTGCCTATGCCAAACGCCTTGGTGCCGGTTTGGCCATCATTGACAAGCGTCGTGATGAACCCAACAAAGCCCAGGCCATGCAGGTCATCGGAAATGTCAAGGACAAGATAGCCGTTGTTCTCGATGACATGATCGATACGGCCGGGACTATGGTCGAGGCCGGCAAGATCCTTACGACCAACGGGGTCAAAAAGGTCGTGGCCTGTACCACTCACCCGGTTCTGTCCGGTCCGGCCATCAAGCGTCTTGAAAAATCCCCGTTTTCCGAGATCATAGTTACCGATACCATTCCGCTGAGGCCCGAGGCCCAGGCCTCCGGCAAGTTCAAGGTGATTTCCGTGGGTTCCCTGCTGGGGAAGGCCATTCATAATATTCATTCTGAATCGTCTGTAAGCGTCCTTTTTCGGGGCTAGGGCGTTTTAAAGGAGAAATCGATATGTCCGAGTTTTTAAAGTTGCAAGTTGAAGGCCGCACCAAGACCGGAAAGGGTCCCACCCATCGACTCCGCGAGAGTGGCATGGTCCCAGGTGTCTATTATGACTCCAAGGGGAACAATGCCCCCATCAAGGTTGATTTCGTGGTTCTGAACAAGATGGTTAACGCAGTCGGATACTCCAAGGTTTTTGAGCTGGAGATCGTCACGAATGGTAAGACCGAGACCATGCCCTGTCTCATCAAGGCCATTGATCATCACCCCCTGAAGCCTCTGTACAACCATGTGGACTTCTTTGGCGTTGATTTGGATCAGAAAGTCGTTGTCTCCATACCTGTTCGTGTTACCGGAAAGGCCATAGGCGTGACCCGAGGCGGCAAGCTGGGTATCTTTCGGGAAACCGTGGAGGTTGAATGTCTCCCCAAAGATATTCCCGACAACCTTACTCTCGATGTCACCGATCTTCGTCTCGGCCAGAGCATTCTGGTAGCAGATGTCGATTTTGGTGAGGGTGTCAGTGCTGTTTTTGATGACAACTTCGCCGTTGTCGGTGTTATTTCCCCTCGTTCCGTTACTGATGAGGGTGAAGATGAAGAAGAGACAGAGGAAGAAGAATAGCGGATCACTGATTCGGTCTTTTTTTCTTCTGTTCGTACTCTATTCCCACCATCAAGGGGCCTCGAGTCAGAGGCCTCTTGCCGTTTCTATCCCCTTTGTTACGCATATGAGAATGCCATGGCTCACGCCGGTCTCATCGTAGGTCTTGGTAATCCTGGTGGCCAATACGACAGGACCCGTCATAATTTCGGGTTTATGGTCGTGGACCGTCTCGTTAATCGCGAACCCGGGTGTGTCCGACTGTCTTCGAATGCTGAGAGAGATTTCGTTCTCTGGGAATGGCGGATGGGCCACGGCGATCCTTGGCTGCTTCTCAAACCGCTCACCTTTATGAATCGGAGCGGGCGCGCAGTGCAGAAGGTTCTCAGATATCGCGAGATCGATCCCGAGCATATCCTGGTTGTCCATGATGAGCTCGACCTGCCGTTGGGCAGGATACGGTTCAAGAAAGGGGGCGGTCTGGCGGGCCATAACGGGCTGCGTTCCGTGTCAGCTGTATTGGGCACCCGTGAGTTCCACCGCCTGCGTATGGGCATCGATCGCCCCGATCCAGGTCATGACGTGGTTGCCTATGTGTTGGGGAAGTTCGCGCCTGCAGAAAGCACTGCAATCGATCAGGCCCTGGATCAAGCTCTCAAAGGAATCGAGGTCTATTGCAATGAGGGTATTGATCGTGCCATGCTTGAATCGCATTCCCGATAAGAGGGGGCTGAATCCCCTTTTCGACCATGGACTATTTTTTAATTTTGGGGTAGTAAAGCCCTTCATATCGGTGATGATCCGTCCTTATCACGGGCCCGGCGTGACATGCTTTTTGCTTTCTTCTCGGTTTGTTTCAGAACCGGTATCTCGTAAGCGTTGACGACCAGGCTCCATCCCCGTGCGTTTCGTCACATCCAATTGTTCCGATTTTATCTGCATCGCATGACATGGCTGCCCACCTTGGTGTGTGCAGTCTGATGTTTACTGGTTGTGCCTCGTTGACACCGTCAAGAGGAACACTCTTTTTTGACCCGGAGGAAATGTCGTGTTTTCTATCGACGAACTCGTAGTGTATCCCGCGCAGGGAGTGGGAAAGGTTGAGCGTATTGAAACGCAGGAGATCGGTGGCGCATCCACTGAACTTTATATCGTTCGCATTCTCAGCAACAATGTTACTTTGATGGTTCCCGTGAGCAATGCCGCCAATGTCGGCTTGCGTGCCCTGTACACTGCGGATGAGGCCCAAGGCATACTGTCATATCTTGATGATCGTTCCGACTTTACAGGCTATTCCGGTCAGAACTGGAATCGGCGTTATCGAGAGTATTCGGAAAAGCTCAAAAGCAGCGATTTGAAAGATGTTGCCTATGTTTTGAAAGAGCTTATCCTCATTGGAAAGGACAAGGATCTCTCTTTTGGGGAACGGAGGCTTTTGGAGCAAGCCATGGGGCTTATTACCTTGGAACTCTCTTTTGCCCTTGACAAAGATCAAAATGACGTCAAAAAAGAAATCGAAGCACTTTTTGCCGATGTTCTGCAAAAAAAGGAAGAAGAATTAGCCGAGGACCAAGACAAAAAGTCCTTGTAGGTTTTTTACAGTCCATCAATGCCGAGAAACTCTTCCTCTCTATTTGACCACGCAGTATCTTTTTCTCATCTATCAGGGAAAATCAAAGCATCCACAAATTTTTTTCTTTTCCAATAATCCACGCAATAAAGCACCACGGACAATAATCCCGCAAGATTATTTTTGTCCGTGGTGGATATATATGTATTCTTGAAAGAAGCATTTCCTAATTACTTGAAATACTTGTATCCAGCCTTTCTCTCCCTGCATGTTTTCATACCTGCATCCATTGTCAATTGTGCTGTATGCACGACGTCTGTTTGGTACGTCGGGGCATTCTTTAACCACGTCTACAGTATGTGATCCTTACTTTCTGGAGTATTCCGCATGAACCTATCCGAATTGAAAACCAAAACCATGGCTGAGCTCATGGAACTCGCCAGCCAATACAAGGTCGAAAATCCTAGCGGTATGCGCAAGCAGGAGCTCATTTTTGCCCTTTTGCAGGGATGTGCCTCCCAGAACAAGGCCATCTCCGGAGAGGGGGTTTTGGAAATTCTGCCCGATGGTTTTGGTTTTCTTCGTTCACCTATGTACAGCTACATGCCGGGTCCTGATGATATCTATGTCTCGCCTTCCCAGATCCGAAGGTTCGGGTTGCGTACCGGTGATGTGGTTGTCGGCCAGATTCGGCCCCCCAAAGAGGGGGAACGTTATTTCGCCCTGCTCCGGGTCAAGAGCATTGGATTCGAGAATCCTGAACGCTCCAAGCGGGTCGTCCTCTTTGACAATCTGACCCCCATTTATCCTGACGAACGGTTTAAAATGGAAAATGGCAAGGAGAACTATTCCGCGCGCATCGTGGATTTTCTGGCCCCTATCGGAAAGGGTCAACGCGGGATCATCGTGGCTCCACCCCGGACAGGTAAGACCATGCTTATGCAGTCCATTGCCAACTCCATCAATGCCAACCATCCTGACGCTTTCCTGATTGTCCTGCTGATCGACGAACGGCCCGAGGAGGTCACCGACATGGAGCGGACCGTCAATGCCGAGGTTGTCAGCTCCACCTTTGACGAGCCTCCCCAGCGACACGTCCAGGTGGCCGAGATGGTTCTGGAAAAAGCCAAACGGCTTGTGGAACGCAAGATGGACGTGGTCATCCTGCTTGACAGTATCACCCGCCTCGGCCGGGCGTATAACGCCGTCAGTCCCTCATCGGGAAGGGTTCTTTCGGGGGGTCTGGATTCCAATGCCCTGCAACGGCCCAAACGGTTTTTCGGTGCCGCCAGAAATATCGAAGAGGGGGGCAGTCTGACCATCATTGCCACGGCTCTCATTGATACGGGTTCGCGCATGGATGAGGTCATCTTCGAGGAGTTCAAGGGAACCGGTAACATGGAGATCTATCTCGACCGGCATCTTTCAGACAAGCGCATCTACCCGGCCATTGACATCCATCGCTCCGGAACCCGCAAGGAAGACCTGCTCCTGCCTCCCGAGATTCTCAACCGGGTGTGGATTTTGCGCAAGGTGCTCTCCCCCATGAATTGCGTGGACAGTATGGAATTTTTGTTGGACAAGATGCGTGGCACCAAGAACAACAATGAGTTTCTGGATATCATGAACAAGTGACGGGTTGATTTTGACCGTCTTCCCGAACGATCCAGGCCACATCGAGGAGAGGAATATGGCACGCCCAGAGAGTATGGATATTCCCCACGAGGATGACTACAGTGCCTGGCTTGAACTGCTCGAAGTCACGGCCTCTACTGAATTGCTGGACCGGATTGCCCGCTTTCTTCGGGATTATCTGAAGGACAACAACCTTTCCTGCTACATCCTGGGCGTTTCCGGAGGGGTGGATTCCGGTTTTCTGGCAGCCTTGATGCATGCCTGGTCCATTCCCTTTCACCCTTTTTCGCTGGTCATCCAAGGTAACGCCCCTGACGAAGTAGCTCGGGCCGAAGCCGTTTGCACGGCGTATGGTTTCCAGGATCCTCCCCTTCCGTCCACCCAGGATCTGACGTCCCTGTATGTGGCCTTCTCGGACGTATTCGCTCGATTTTTCCACAAGACCAGCAGAATTGCCGAGGGCAACCTCAAGGCCCGTTCGAGAATGATGTTTCTCTACCATGCAGCCCAGCTCTTTCGTGGCTGCGTTGTGTCCACGGATCAGCTCGACGAGTTGCTGACCGGATTCTGGACCCTGCATGGAGATGTGGGTGATGTCTCCCCCCTGCAACTCATTCCCAAGTCAACAGAATACGAATTAGCCGGAATGCTCTGTGACGAGCTGGACGATCCTGAACCCTTACGGGCCACCATGGCTGCTGTCCCCACAGATGGCCTGGGCATCTCCAGCTCGGATCTGGATCAACTGGGCGTTTCCTCGTATGAGGCGGCCGAGTCGATCTTCAGGGAATATTTTTCACTTCAGAACCGACGCATCCAGGGTATTGCACTGCCCGGAGACGCGGCCCGTCTCGAGATTCTTCGGCAGCAGACCGTTATCAAACGGTTCGAGTCCACATCATTCAAGCGTCAGGGCCCGGTGGTCCTCAACCCTCTTTGATCTGATCGAGGTCACGTTTCGATACATCCGAAATCATGTCTATGGCGACGTTCACCCCTTTTGCCCGAGTCTTTCGGTTTCCTGCCTGTCAGAAAGGACGGCTGGGGGCCTTGAAGGTGGTGTCTGTACACGGACTCCTTGCACGGCTGTTTTGTCTGATCATCTCTTCCGTCCTGATTCTGGGGCCGGCCGTCCCTTCACAATCTGCGCTTTTTGGCGAGTTTTCCATCTCTGATGAGGCCGAGGTGGGCCGCAAGTTCAATGTCATGTTTCGGGCCAGGTTTCCGCTTATCGATGACCCGGAAATTGTCGATTATGTTCGTGAACTGACCTGGTCAGTTGTCGATGTCATGCCGCCCATTGCCTTTCCGATCACCGTGAACGTGGTCCGTCATCATTCCATGAACGCCTTTGCCACGGCAGCCGGTTATGTGTTTGTATTCAGCGGACTGATCCTCAATCTTGACAGCGAGGCCGAGCTCGTTGGCGTCATTGCCCATGAATTGGCCCATGTTCAGCAACGGCATATTGCTCAATCCATTGAAAAATCACAGATTTTCAGTGCCGGAGCATTGGTGGGGATGCTTGCCGGTGTTTTTCTGGGAAGCCAGGGAAAGGGCGATGCCGCTGGCGGGGTCATGCTCGGAAGCATGGCCGGCGCCCAATCTGCCATGCTCAGTTATTCCCGGGAGCACGAGCGTGAGGCGGACAATATCGGACTGACCTCCATGGTCGATGCCGGATACAATCCACAAGGCGTTGTCGAGGCCTTCGAGACCATCCGGCGTATGACATGGATGGGTGGTGGCGGGGATATCCCGGCGTATTACCTGACCCATCCAGGGATCGATGAACGGATCGGTTATATTGAGCAGCGCATTGCCCGATATCCGGAGTCGATTCGTCACCAGCACAGGGACACCGGCAGATTCGACCGGGTCAAGATGCTTTTGCGGGCCCGGTACAGCGACCCGGAGATTGCACAGGGGTATTACGCCCAGGAAGACGAGCAGGAGATGACCTGTCTCGACCGATTGGGTAAGGCCATTGTGCTCTCCCGCCTCAATCGTATTCAGGAGGCGGAACAGGCCTTTGCCCGGGCTCTGGAATGCTCACCTGATCGCGATCCCTTGTGGCTGCGAGAGATGGGCAGATTCTACTTTGAGTATGGTCGACATCAGGACAAGGCCGTGGCCTATCTCCAGGAGGCTGTCATGCGCAATCCCCGGGATCTGATGGCCCTGTTTTTTTATTCCAGGATTCTGGCCGAGACCGGAAAAACCGATGAAGCCATCACCATGATGCAGCGCATCGAGAAGCGTCTTCCCGAGGATGCGGAGATTCATTACTATCTGGGAAGGATGTACGGCCAGAAAAAAGATATGTTCCACGCCTATCTTCATCTCTGCTATGCCCGTTTGTATAAGAACCAGGAAAGAAAGTTCCAACAACGTCTGACCACGTTGAAAACCCATGTCCGGACCGATGGTCAGAAAAAGGAACTTGAAAGATTGGAGAGAATATACAAAGAACGCTCCCAGTACTGGTAGTTGACAGATATTGGAACCATCCTTTAACTGAAACATTCTTTTGTCATTTCGTCGCCAAGGAGGATACAATGTTTTTTGAAAGTGTGGCTTTTGCCATGGGACAGTCCGGTGGAGCCGGTGCACAGGGCGGTGGCAACCCCATTGCCGCGTTTGCGCCTTTGATCATCATGTTTGCCATTTTTTATTTTCTGCTCATTCGGCCCCAGCAGAAAAAGGCCAAGGAGCACAGGCAGACCCTGGCCAATCTCAAGCGGGGGGATCGCGTTATCACCAGTGGCGGTTTGTGCGGTCAGATCGTGGATCTGACCGAGGACACCCTGACCATCGATGTGGGTGGCAATGTCCGGATCCCGGTGAAACGGGCGTTCATCTCCGGCCTCGATCAGCCTGAAGATGTTCAGAGAAAGGATATCAAAAAAGACAAGGCCAAGAAGAAGTAGCTGACATGGCCACAGTCTGTGCGAGACCCTTCCGAGGAAAGGTCTCGCATTTTTTGCGATCTTTTGTCGGGATATCCAGCATGACGAGCGTGCAGGATAGCCGGTCTATTTTTTTACATAAGGAAATCGGAGATGAATGGTAGCTTACGCTGGCGGATAATTTTCACACTGGTTGTGGCGGTCGTTGCGATCGCTTTTGTCCTGCCGTCATTCCCAAATCTTCAGACCTCGGGGCTGAAAAAGGTTCTGCCTGACAGCACAATCAATCTCGGTCTCGATCTCAAGGGGGGGATGCATCTGACCCTTGGGGTGGATGTGGAAAAGGCGCTTTCCAACTCGGTCGCTCAAATGGGGCAGGATATAAGGGACGAGGCCCGGGAAGAAGGGGTCCTTGTTCTTCGACCCAAGGTGAATACGCAGGGGAATTTGACGTTTGTTCTTCTGAAAAAGGAACAGCAAACCTCTCTGGAGGATATTCTCTCCTCGCGTTTTTCCAATCTCAAGGTGAATGGGAAAACGGTTCAGGATGATGGCCAGGTTCTCTACAACCTGCGGCTCAAGCCTGAATATAGGGACAAGCTGGAGAAGATGACCCTGGATCAGGCCGTCAAGACCATCCGCAATCGAATCGATCAGTTTGGTGTGAGCGAGCCCGATATCCGCAAACAGGAGGACAATCGCATCCAGATCCAGCTACCCGGTCTGGACGATCCTCAGCGGGCTATTCAGATCATCGGCAAGACGGCTCATCTGGAGTTCATGCTTGTGGACGAGGAGGCCGATGTGGCCAAGGCGGTCAAGGGTATCGTGCCTCCGGGTGACGCCCTGTACCAATTGCAGCAGCGTCGCGCTGACGGCTCCTACGCCGCGCAGCCCATCGTTCTCAAGAATGACGTGGTCATGACCGGACAGTACATAACCGATGCCAAGACGCAGTTCGACTCCTACGGTCAGGCCTATGTCAGTCTGACCTTCAATAATCGCGGAGCCCGAATTTTCGAGCGGGTCACCGGGAACAACGTCAAAAAACGCCTGGCCATTGTCCTGGACGGCAAGGTCTATTCGGCCCCGACCATCCAGGAGCGAATCAGCGGCGGTCGGGCCAGCATTACCGGCCACTTCACCACGGAGGAGGCCCACGACCTTTCCATCGTGCTTAGGGCGGGTTCTCTGCCCGCGCCGGTGACCATCCTGGAAGAACGCAGCGTTGGTCCTTCCCTTGGTCAGGAATCCATTGACAAGGGCGTTTTTTCCACGGCTCTGGGTATGATTCTGGTCCTGTGTTTCATGGTCATCTACTACCGGTTCGCCGGTATGGTTGCCGACCTGGCCCTGATCCTCAACATTGTGCTTATTCTGGCCGGCCTGGCCGCGTTTGGCGCGACCCTGACCCTTCCCGGTATCGCCGGTATCATTCTGACCATTGGTATGGCCGTGGACGCCAACGTGCTCATTTTTGAAAGAATCCGGGAAGAATTGCGCAAGGGACTCTCAGCCAGGGCCGCCATCAAGGAAGGATTTGGAAGGGCCACCCTGACCATTCTCGATGCCAATGTGACCACGATCATCGCGGCGATCATCCTGTACCAGTTCGGGACCGGCCCGATTCGGGGCTTTGCCGTGACCCTGACGCTCGGTATATGTGCATCCATGTTTACGGCCATTTTTGTTTCCAGGATCATTTTTGACCTGTGGCTCGAGAAACGTAAACCCGGCGCAAAACTGAGCGTATAGAGGAGATATTCGGAAATGGGACTTCAGATTATCAAGCCAGACACCAATTACAATATCATCGGGCTGAGGAAATTAGCCTTCATCTTTTCCGGAATCCTGCTGCTCATCGGGGTGGTCTCCCTGACGGTCAAGGGAGGACCCAAGTACGGGATCGATTTCGCGGGCGGTATCGTTGTTCAGGCCAAGTTTCAGGACAATGTCGATGTCCAGGAGATCAAGGACGCCCTGGCTCCAATAAATCTCCCCGGGCTTTCTGTGCAGCGGTTTGGTGAAACCGGGGCCAACGAGTACCTTATGAGGACCTCTCAGGGGACTCTGAAGGCCGAGGATGTGCGTACCAAGGTCAGTGAAGCCCTGACCCAGGGACTTTCCGACAAAACCTTCGAGATTCAGCGACTGGAAATGGTCGGACCCAAGGTGGGGGCTGATCTGCGGACCAAGGCGTTGGAAGCACTGTTCTATGCGGTGTTGCTCATAGCCATTTATATTTCCGGACGCTTTGAACAGCGCTGGATGACCGCCGGGATCATGGCCGCGGGGCTCGCCCTGGGGATCTATGTCCTTCAGCTTGTCAGCCTGCCCATCACCTATCTGATTGTCGCGGCCATGCTTATCACCATCGGGCTGTGCTGGTACTTAAAGCTCAATTACGCATTGGGTGCGGTGGTCGCCCTGATCCACGACATTACCATCACGGTGGGGATCTTTTCCCTGCTGGACAAGGACTTTGATCTGACCATCGTGGCAGCCCTTTTGACGATTCTCGGCTACTCCCTGAACGATACAATCATTGTTTTCGACCGTATCCGGGAAAACATTCACGCCAAGACGGCCAAGACGCTTCGGGATACCATCAACATCAGTATCAACCAGACGCTCAGCCGGACCCTGCTCACCTCGGGAACCACGCTCATCGTGGTTTTGGCCCTGTTTTTCTTCGGCGGCGGGGTGATCCATGATTTTGCTTTTGCCCTGCTTGTCGGGATCTTTATTGGTACCTACTCGTCAATCTATGTGGCCAGCCCCATCCTGCTCGGATTTTCCAAGAACCAGGAGCCTGGCGGCGATGCAGTGGCGGCCGGCAGCAGCGCCGAAGTCTCCTAACCATATGTAGAGCATCATGCAGTCGAAACAACGAGCAAAGGCGGTCCCGAATGGGCCGCCTTTGCTCGTTTGAGGCGGGAGAAACACTGTCCCGCAACGAGATCCGGGAGCGATTTGATTCATCAGCAAAAAGGAAAGAGTTATGTTCAGACCCATGCGGAGAACCAGACAATTATTGTCCGAAGAAGCAACTATCGGGATATTGCAGAAGGGCACATCAGGCGTTTTGGCGGTGACGGGCGATGACGGATATCCGTATGCCGTGCCCTTGAGTTATGCCTATGAGGCGGGGAAGATCTATTTCCACTTCGCGGTGTCGGGACACAAGCTCGACGCCATCAAACGAAGCGACAAGGTCAGCTTCTGCGTGATCGGCAGGGATGAGGTCATCCCAACGACCTTTACCACGCATTTTTCAAGCGTCATCGTCTTTGGAAGACTCCGCCTGCTGACAGGGGATCACCAAAAACGCTACGGGCTGGACCTCCTGGCGAAGAAGTATTCCCCGGGTCGTGTATCAGAGGCCAAAGAGGAGATTGACCGCAGTTGGAATCGGGTGGCTGTGGGTGAACTTCGGATCGAACATATGACCGGAAAGGCGGCTATCGAAATTGTGCGCACAGGATAAGAGTCGGTAGACTCGGCAGTGGATGCTGTTTTGTCAGATAAACCGCGAAATCCTGGACATGGTCCAGGATTTCGCGGTGTTATTATTTTGCTCGATTTGCGGGTTGTCTGGTCTGCTACGAACAAAGGATATTGATGGATTCGACCTACTTTTTCCCAAAAATCGCCGGGGGCTTGGTGGTGTCACCGTTGGCATTGGGGAAGTCCTTGAAGATGACCGCCTTGGTGCCGGTTGCCAGGAGGTGACGGGCCTCGGCCATGAAATTGTTGAACCGGTGTTTGCACTCGTAGAATCCGTGCCACCAGGTGTAGTCCGGGGCCATCATAGCCGTACCCATTCGGGCCCGGCGTCCTTCGTGATGCCAGAGTTCGTAGAATTCGACCTCGAGCTTTTCGTCAAAGAATCTGGAATCATCCAGTATGCCCTTGGCATAGAGTTCGTCCAGCATGGCCTTGGCGGGTTTGTAATAGACCTCGTTGTACTCTTCCACGGATTCGTCCAGCTTGACATAATGGGCGTCCACCCAGCTCTTGCCGTGACATTGCATACAGATGGCCTTCATCTTTTCCTGCTCGGCCAGACCGTTGGTCTGGGCGGGAAAGGCGGCAAAGTTTTCAGGTCGGACCGTCAGGGGAGCCTGCAGTTCCCAGCCCAGCCGCTCGGTCACGTCGTGGGTGGTCATGACCGGTCCTGAACCGGACATGTGACAGGCGGCGCAGCTCGGGCTTCTGTAGTCAACGCCGGCCGTCCACGTGCCGGGAGCGGCGGACCAGTTGAAGGTGTGGCCCGAGGCGTCATAGATGGCGCCATGCTTGGATTCGGTGTAGATCTCGATCTGGGGATGATCCGGGCCGAGATGGCATTGGCCGCAGGCCTCGGGCTTTCTGGCTTCGGCCGTGGAGAATTGATGTCGGGTGTGGCATGAGGTACAGCTTCCCAGAGATCCGTCCATGTTCACGCGGCCGACGCCCACATTGGGCCAGGTGGAGGGATCGAGAAGGCCGTCCTCGTTTTTCTTGAGCACGGTTCCGTGACAATAGTAACATCCGGCCGTGCGTTCCCAGTCGCTGTTCATGCCCTTGTTCAGCCAGGGATCGATTTTCCAGATGATCTCCATGGTATTGGCATGCTTGCTTTTGGCGTACTGCTTGACCTCGTCGGGATGGCAGCGGGAGCAATCCTTGGGGGTGACCACCGCGGCCACTGGAACACGGTATTCTTTGACGCCCCACTGATTGTCCGAACGCTGGTACTGCTTGTAGTGGACATCTGAGACGTCCGGATCATGATCTTCAGCCAGATGGCAGTCGATACAGGTGATGTTTGCATTGGCGTGTCTGCTGTTGGCCCAGTCCACGAACAAACCGGGTGACTCGGTCTTGTGGCATTCGATACACGCCTTGGCCTGTTCTGACATGCCCCGTTCGATTCTGAATTCCTTGACCTTTGCCATCTGGGCCCCTGCGGGCATGGCGACCCAGACTAAGAGCAGCAAGGCGATGATGAAACCTTTTGTCACATGGTGTTGCATGGAACCCTCCTTGGCGAAAGATGTTTGCAGGATGGACGAGCCGGACAGGTGGCTGCCTGGACCCGATTAGAGGCTGGACGCACCTGTTTGGCATGTTTTGTAATCAAAATGCGTTCTGTCGTTGTGGACAAGGTCATAGTGGCAGTCCACACATTTTTTTTCATAGCCCGGGCGGGGATAGAGCACCTGTTTGTGGGCGAGCATGGCCCCTCTCTTGCCGGGCAGATAGGCGATGTTCCGGTGACATTTCTGGCACTGGTCGTTCTTGAAGCTGGCATAGGCCCTGGCACGATTTTCAGCGTGATCATAGTCTTCGGGACTGTCCAGGGTCAGATGGACAAAGACGTCTTTGAGCCCGTGCAGGGTTTTCATGTAGAAGAAGTCGACCGTGTCGTGGGGAGCGGGAAGATGACAGTCCATGCAGTCGGCCACGAATCCCTGTTCGTTGTTCACATGGGTCGATGTTTTCCAGGTGTTGTAGGCCCACTGGATCTCATGGCAGGAGGCGCAGAACTCGGGGGTCGAGGTCCGGACCATGGTGTAGTAGGTCATGCTGAAGAGGGGGAAGGCAATGACGATTCCAAGGATGATCCATATGAACGGACTGAATTTTTTCATCATTTTCCTCGGGATGGTTGCGGATTGCAGGAAGCCGAACGGCGGTGGCGCCTTGTAGTGATGAAAGCTGATCCGCGTAATATCCCAAGCTCGATTTCATTGCAAGTTTATTCTTTTTTTCTGGGGGATTCCAGGTCTGCGACAGGATTATTCTCATGGACAAGCTAGTGGATCGTTCTTATTGCGCGGTAAACGTCACCACCTTCAACGGCCGATCCTGGTCGAATTGAGGAAGCCATGAGCGAACATATACTCTTCATGCCCAAGGGCCGGGACATGGAGGTGTTGCACGAGAGCCTGTCCGGAGATGTTTTCAGCCACGATCCCCTGACCCTTCGGGATTTCATGCGCGGTCGCGAAGGCGCGGACTATCTCTTTGTGGATATCGGGATGCTCGAACAGGAGTTCAATTCTCTGGAAGAGGGGCTGCAATGTTTGGGAACCCGGTTCGCCTCGTCCGAGATCATTGTTATGGCCCCGGCCGATCAGATTCGTCGTGTTGTGGACGCCCTCAAAAAAGGGGCCACGGATTATCTGACCTATCCCCTGACCCCGGAAGAAATCGGACTGGTTCTCAATCGGACCCGGGACAGTCTCATCCTCCAATCGGAACTCGACTATCTGCGGGACCATTTCTGGCAGGAGGATGTGCATGACCTGGTGGGAACCGCCAGCCCGTCCATGCGCGAGGTCTTTTCCAAGGTCCGGCATGTGGCAGGGACACGGACAACCGTTCTTTTGACCGGGGAAACAGGCACGGGGAAAAGCCTCATCGCCCGGATCATTCACAACCACAGTTCCCGCAGGGACAGACAATTCATCAGCGTTCATTGCGGGGCCATTCCCGATACCCTCACGGAAAGCGAATTGTTCGGCCATGAAAAGGGGGCCTTTACCGGAGCCGTGCGCCGCAAGCCGGGCAAGTTCGAACTCGCCCAGGGAGGAACCCTGTTTCTGGATGAGATCGGGACCATCAGCCAGTCGGTCCAGATCAAGCTCTTGGACGTGGTCCAGGAACGGGTTTTCCAGCGGGTGGGCGGTGACAGGGACATCAAGGCGGATGTGCGGATCATTGCCGCGACCAACGAGGATCTGCAGGAGCTCAGTGCCCGGGGAATGTTTCGCAAGGATCTGTATTTTCGGCTCAATGTCTTTCCCATTCATGTCCCCCCGCTGCGCGAACGGCGGGAAGACATCCTCAGGCTGGCGGAATTGTTCATCAAGCGGTGCAATATCCAGCTGGTCAAGGAGATCCGCGGGCTGCATCCCAAGGTGCTTGGCGGGTTCATGCACTATGACTGGCCAGGCAATGTCAGGGAGCTTGAGAATCTCATCGAGCGGGCCTGCATTCTCGAGGATGGCGATGTACTCGGCCCGGAGCGGTTTCCCGCCGAATGCTTCGAGGGTACGCCCGGGGCGGTGTCGGCCGAGGTGGACCTTACCCTGCCCATTGCCGATGCCCGGCGTCACGTGGTGGATCGATTCGAACGCGTGTATCTGGACAGGCTGTTGGCCGAGTGCGCCGGAGGCATGAAAACGGCTGCCGACCGCGCCGGTGTCACCACCAGGCAGCTGCGCAAGCTCATGGTTCGCCATGGGGTGGACCGAAAAAAATACATTCATCCTTCCAGGCCTGCATGAAGGTGAACGGATCAAAAGAACTCGCGGTTCCTTTATGACGCATAGGGGAACATGAAGTTCCCCTTGTTCACGATACCCGTCATCCGCCGGCAATTCCAGGCGGAGCCTCGTTATCCTTACAATGCCCTTCCGGTTTTTCTGCCGGGAGGGCATTTCTATGTGCTTTCAAAGAGGAACTTAACGTTCCGATTTCTGAAGAATGATTTTTATTTATTCTTTAAAAACAGTATGTTGCATTATGGTACAGAGACTGCTTCAAAGAGGGGTCGAGGTACGCATTCCACATGGAGGCAGGTTGGCAATGAGAGGACATGCATCACCGCCAGTCGGTGTTCTGGAAACAGTGTCCGGGTCTCTTTTTCCCTGTGACTGGGATGGGAATTTTCGGGTGACCGCCTTGCTCATCGCCTGCAACGGAGAGCGCGAACTCGAGATTGCGAATCTCGCGTGTCATCCTGGTCTGATCGGACTGTGCCCGTCGATGGTCCGGGTTCGGGGCCTGGTTTCCTCCGGATATGGGGACCGGGAACGCATTGTAGTCAAGGAGTACAGTCTGCTCGATCCTGAGTAGATTCATCCGGTCCTCTTGGAGGATCGTCAACGAAAAAAGGAAAGGACAATGTACGTTTTGGATGAAATGGATGAAGAACCTCCTGATCCCGCATCCCTGTGCACGATAAAAACGGTGCCCGATTCAGAAAGTGATGATCGGTTTATCCGGACCTGGTTTCCCGGAGCCGGCAGGAAACAATGGAATGATTGGCAGTGGCAGATTCGCAACAGAATCACGGATGCGGAACGGCTGCATGCCATTCTCGGTCTTTCCGAGGAGGAGCGGTCCGCATGCAGCGACGCATCCATAATGCCCCTTGCCGTGACCCCCTATTATCTGCGGGTCATTCTTGAGAACGCGCACTCTCCCCTGCGTAAATGCGTGGTGCCCTCGGTATGGGAAACATGCATTTCACCCCACGAGTCCGTCGATCCCCTGGGGGAAGACCGCCATTCACCGGTTCCAGGTGTCGTGCACAGATATCCGGACCGGGTACTCTTGCTGGTCACGGATTTCTGTTCATCCTACTGCCGCTATTGTACCCGTTCCCGCCTTGTGGGCCGGGAAAAGGCCTCCTGGCATGGAACCGGGTGGGAATTGGGGGTGGAGTATATCCGCAACACGCCTGCAATCCGCGACGTCCTGATATCCGGCGGCGACCCGCTGACCATGTGCGATGAAAAGATCGACCGGCTTCTTGGCGAACTCCGTGCCATCCCCCATGTGGAGATCGTGCGTTTGGGAACCAAGGTTCCGGCTGTCCTGCCCCAGCGGATCACCCCGTCACTGGTCAGGATATTGCGTAAGGCCCATCCTTTTTATCTGAGTCTTCATTTCACCCACCCTCATGAGTTGACCAGGGAATGCAGACATGCCTGCGAGCTGCTGGCCGATGGCGGCATCCCTCTGGGGAGTCAGACGGTTCTGCTTTCCGGGGTGAACGACTCGGTTCCGGTCATGACCCGGCTCATGCACGGACTGCTTCGGTTCAGGGTTCGTCCCTATTATCTGTATCAATGTGATCCCATTCCCGGGTCCACGCATTTCAGGACACCTGTGAAGACAGGGCTGGCGATCATCAAGGGCATGCAAGGGCATACCAGTGGGTACGCCATTCCCCATTACGTCATTGACGCTCCCGGGGGCGGGGGAAAGATTCCCCTTCTGCCGGAGAGCACACGCGGGCTCGATGCCGTGGGCAATCTGATGCTCGAAAATTACGAAGAAAAGTTGTTCACCTACCCTGAAGCGTTGGGACCAATGGCAGAACATGGGGCTTTCTGCCGGGAGGAGATGCATGAACGTCGGCATGACCTTTGATTTGAAAGATGCCTATCTGAACCGGGGATTCACTCCGGAGGACGCGGCCGAGTTCGACTCGGAAACGACCGTGGGGGCCATCGAGAATATATTGCAAGCGCGTGGCGGCCAGGTCGACCGAATCGGTTCGGTGGATCGGCTGGTTGCGCGGCTGGCGGCCGGAGAGCGCTGGGACCTGGTTTTCAACATCGCCGAAGGGGTCCAGGGCAGGGGTCGCGAGGCCCAGATCCCCGCGCTCCTGGATGCCTGGAACATTCCCTATACCTTTTCCGGGCCCGACATCCTCGCCCTGACCCTGAACAAGGCCTGGACCAATTCCGTTGTCCGGTCCCACGGGGTATGCACGGCAGAGTTCGCCGTGATTCGAGAACCATACGATGTCTACAACCTGGATCTCCCGTTCCCCCTGTTCGTCAAACCGGTAGCCGAGGGAACCAGCAAGGGAATCGGCCCGCGATCCCTGGTGACAAACGGTCCTGATCTCAAGGGAGTCTGCGAGGAACTTTTGGAAAGATTCCAGCAGCCGGTACTCGTCGAGACCTATCTTCCCGGTCGTGAATTCACCGTGGGCATTCTCGGGGACGGCGACAACGCCCGTAGTATCGGGGTCATGGAGGTCACCTCCACCGGGAGCGGTGATGGTTCGGCCTATACCTATGCCAACAAGATGAACTGGAGACAGAATGTGGCTTACGCCCTTGTGGACGATGATACGTCCCAAAAGGCCAAGGAGCTTGCCTTGAAGGCCTGGAAGGGACTCGGTTGTCTCGATGCCGGTAGGGTGGATGTCCGGCTGGATGCTCAGGGGAAGCCCTGTTTCATGGAAGTCAACCCTCTCCCCGGGCTGGACCCGAGTTGTTCGGATCTGCCCATTCTTCACGGGCTGGGTGGGGGAAAATTCGAAGATCTGGTCGGAACGATCCTGGATTCTGCGATGCTTCGGGCGGCGAAGAACGGCAGATCAAGGTGATCTGTCGTGTTGGAATGGCACTGATACATCTGATACGGTTTTGGAAGGTGAATGATGAAGAAATGCGGGAGTGCAATGAGTGTTTCAGGTCATGTCGTACCCTACGAATGGGATGGAGACCTGATTTCAGAAATCATGCTCATCGACGATCATCATCGGGAGTACAAGATTGAACATTTTGGGCAGGGAAGAAAACTTCTCGAGTACGCTGACTATTGGGTCGAGGCCGAGGGAACGGTTCGTCGGAAAAACGGTGACAATTTCATGACCGTGACCTGGTTCCGTCCTGAAAACGAGTACGACGAGTACGCTGACGTGTGGGACGGTGAGCTCGATGAGTATTGATCGGCAGACAGACATTGCGTGGCTGTTCGCTTGATAGCAGGCACTAGCTGATACGATTCGGTCCGAAATAGGGTGATCGACCCGGAAACGGGCATGCAGGGGAGCGTTTTCCAGGCATGCCCGTTTTACCGTGTATGGTCGTGGTGTTGAGAAATTGATTCGGATGTTCTCTTTTCACGGGGGAGATTGGTGTATGACACTGAGTGGATAACCTGGTCACCTTTGTATATCCAAAATCTATTATGTAAAGAAATCGTGAATCCTTGAACATGGTTGATTTCCTGTTCATGCACGGATAGGGATGCGGTATAATCCACGTTTGGTCGGTGTCTGCCAGGATCGGCGATCGAATGCAGGATCAGGATGCAGGTACACACGTCGATTCCGGATACCGATTCGACGTGGACGGCCTGATTTCGTATGATCTCTGGCGCCGGCATGTGTATTCCCGTTCTGTGTGGAAATGGCCACAGACATCGACCGGTTTTCTGGATCTGCGTGAACCAACGATGTATGACAACTCATTCACATTGGAGGCAACGTGAAACTATTCGGCAGGGTCGGTTTGCTCACTCGTCATCTGGCAGTGCTCGTGGTCAGCATCATGGTACTTGGAGGTGTCGCGGTCATCGGATACCTGGAACCGGACACCGCCGGTTCCAGGAATATTCTAGTGTTGAGTATGGCCGGTCTGGGGATTCTCGTTCTGATTTCTCTGAGTGTAACGTTGTACGAATGGACCACGCTCAAGCGTCTGACCAGCCTGGCCCGGGCCATGGCTGATGGAGATTTCTCGGTGGACATTGCCATGGATCAAGCCGATGAGCTGGGAGAGATCGGTCGGGCGCTCGGCCGGATCGGGTCGGCAACGCAACATCTTACCGAGGAATGCGACATCCTGGCGGAACGGGCCGAATCCGGTCGACTGGACGCCCGTATCCCGGAGGAACGATTCAAGGGCGGATATACCTCGATGATCAAGAACATCAATTCCATGGTGGATGTTTTTGAAGGACTGATCACCAGCCTGCCTGTCGGGGCCATGATCAGATCACCCGATCGGGATGTGCTGTATTTAAATGACATGGGCAAGGGCTTTATCGGAACGGATGCGTTCAACGGCAGGAAATGCCATGATCTGTTCAGGACCGGGGACTGCAACGGAAAGTGCGCTTCGGATCGCTGTCTGGAAACCGGTCGGTTGGAATCCTCGCAGACCACGGCGAAGCCGGCAGACACGGCGTTCGAGATAGCCTATTATGCAGTGCCCCTTGGTTCCCGCTCGGGAGCGGTCAAGGGGGTGCTCGAAATTTTCGTGGACCAGACCGAGATCAAGTCCGCGCAACACACCATGCTCCAGGTTGCCGAACACGCCGGGACCATTTCCGACCGTGTCGCATCGGCGGCCGAGGAACTCTCCGCCCAGGTGGAGCAGATCAGTCGCGGGGCGGAGATGCAGCAGCAACGGGTTGCCGAGACGGCAACGGCCATGGAGGAAATGAATGCCACCGTGCTGGAGGTGGCCAGAAACGCCTCCCAGGCCACGGAGCAATCCGACCGGGCCAAGACCAAGGCCGGAGATGGGGCCGGACTGGTCGACAAGGTGGTCACGGCCATCACCGAGGTGAACACGGTTGCCCAGAACCTGTAGAACAACATGAAGGAGCTGGGCAGGCAGGCGGAATCCATCGGCGGGGTGATGACCGTTATCACGGATATTGCCGATCAGACCAATCTGCTGGCCCTGAATGCGGCCATCGAGGCCGCCCGGGCCGGTGATGCCGGCCGGGGATTTGCCGTGGTGGCCGATGAGGTGCGCAAACTGGCGGAAAAAACCATGCACGCCACCAATGAAGTGGGCAGCTCCATCAAGGCCATTCAGGAGGCGGCAGAGACCAATGCCGAAAGTGTGAACAATGCGGTTACAAGTGTCGCCGAAGCAACCGGACTGGCCGCACAATCCGGCGAGGCGCTTTCCGAAATTGTGGCCCTGTCCACTGAAAGCTCAGGTTTGATTGCAGGCATAGCCACGGCAGCCGAGCAGCAGTCCGCAACCAGCGATGAAATAAATCGCGCCATTGATGACGTGAACCGTGTAGTTGCCGAGACAACCGATGGCATGATGCAATCGGCTGAAGCGGTTCAGGAACTGGCAAGCATGGCCGTTGAGCTGAAGATGGTTCTTGACAGATTGATCCACGCAGAGTCCTGAGCCTTGGACTCGTTGACGATTTTGACGACAAATCCCCCTGAAAGTGCGCACTTTCAGGGGGATTTGTCGTCAAAAGGATAGGATGGTTGGAATGTTGATATAACTCGGTATGGGGCGATACCCCGCATGTGCGGGCGGATCGGGGGATGAACGAGCTTTTCCCGCTTTACTCCCGGGAGCAGAAAAAATACTCAAGGACTTCATCTTCTGCTGAATCGAGGCGAAAACGTGATGCTATCTGTTCTGGAACTGACCTGTGAAGAGCTCACCCGGGAACTAGGCAGACTGTTCGGCAAGGGGGCCTTTCATGGTCATGCCCTGTATCGCCATGTCATGCACAATGGGCGACGTGACCTGGATGCTATCAAGGAGTTTGCACGCTCCGGCGATCTTGCTGACAGGATTCAGGCCGTGCTCGTCCCAGAATCGGGAGAAATCACGGAACGAAAGACCGAAGGCGGGACGATCAAATTCGTGACCACCCTGGATGACGGGGCGCGGATCGAGTCGGTGATCATTCCCATGAAAGGGTATTCGACCGTGTGCGTCTCCTCCCAGGTCGGCTGCCGGCAGGGATGTCTTTTCTGTGAAACCGCGAGCATGGGATTTGTCCGGCAGCTCACGGTGGAGGAGATCGTGGCCCAGGTCTGGCGGGCCAGACATGTCCTGGGGCATTCGGTGCGCAATGTCGTGTTCATGGGCATGGGCGAGCCCCTGGACAATCTCGATCATGTCATCCAGGCGATCCGGGTGATGCGGGATCAGCGGGGGCTGGACATCCCGCTTCGGCGGATGACCGTTTCCACGGCAGGACGGGTGGACGGTCTGGCTCGGCTTGCCCGGGCCGGACTGAACACGATCCGCCTGGCCGTCTCCCTGAACGCGGCCAATGATGCTCTCCGTTCGGCAATCATGCCGGTGAACAAACGGTTTCCCCTGGCAGAACTCAAAAAGGCCCTGCAGCTGTTTCCCCTGCCGGAGAATCGGGAGTTCTTCATCGAATATGTGGTGTTCAAAGGGCTTAACAGCGAAAGAGCCCACGCCGAAGAGGTGCTCGCCTTTATTCGGAATCTTCCCGTGCGGGTCAATATCATCGGCTATAATCCGGGGCGCGACTCCCGGTTTCAGGCCCCTGATGACAGCGATCTCCTGGCCTTTGCCGGATATCTGCGCGAGCATGGTGTCCATACCCGCATCCGATGGAGCAAGGGACGGTCCATTATGGCCGGATGCGGGCAGCTGGCCGCAAAGAAGGAGGCGTGACTGATAGATCCTGGATCATCGGCACCTGTGTCCTGGGCATCTCGGACTAGCGCAACTGGTTGATGTCCAGTCTGCGGCCGCAATGAGGGCAGATGGATATGGTCTTGATATCTCCGATGCTCGGCCAGAAGAGCGGGATGAAGAGGTTGTTCTCCAGAAAGTACTGGACCCAGAACAGGTAGCCGCAATCACAGAATCTCTTTTGCATGAGGGTCTCCTCGATATGATTGTTAAATTGTTTTAACATGCTGCGGAAAAAAAGAGGGCGAGCGGGGTGAGGTTTTTCAGATTCACCGATATTCCCGACAGACCCAGAGAATACGCCCGAGGATGCGCAGGGTTTCGATCTCATCACCCTGGAGAAAAATCGGGGAATAGCCTGGGTTGGTGCTGATCAAGGCGATTTTATCGGGATGGCGTTCGATCCGCTTGATAAGCAGACTGTCTTCGACTCCCAGGGCATAGATGGCACCTGCCTGCATCTCGGTCCGGGACTGATCGATGAGCACGGTGTCTCCATCTCTGATTTCTGGTTCCATGCTGTCCCCGAGAATGTCCATGAGAACCATGTCCTTGGGGTTGCCCCTGGTTGTGAGCCATGTTCGGGAAAAGGTCATGGTTTCTTTGATCATCCCTCCGGTGTCGAAGGACCCGCCCCCAGCACAGAGTCGGGCGGCCACCTTGGGCAGGGAGACAATCTTTTCCCTTTGACCGGACTGCATGAGACGCTCACCCCGTCCATACAGGAGCCATTGGGGACGTAATCCATAACGTTCGGCCAGTTTGAGGGCCCATTTCTCCGGGACCATGCCTTTTTTCTTGGCCATGCTGATGGCGGCCCTGTTTACCCCGAGCATCGTGGCCAGGGCTGTCTGGGTTTCCAATCCCGTGGCAAGGAAGGTTCGTTTGAGAAAGGCATCCACGGGTGTCGGAGCGGGGATAGTGGGCATGTATGATTGTCCTTGGTGTTTTGTGTTCACTTTGTTTAACAATGCCATGGAGTATCGTCAAGAGATTTGTTGACACGGGCAACAGCCTGACTAGGCTTTCGGCCCGGAAGAAATGTCATGTGAGGAATCGTAGAGATAGATACGTTTATCCGATCATTTCCTAGCGTGTGCATGGACCATTTACCTATCAGGAAATCCCATGTTGATGAAACTGTTTTTCATAGCCCTGGCCGGGGGGCTTGGGGCATTGAGCCGGTATGCGCTCTCCGGGACCATTCAGCATTTGGTTGGTCCTGCGTTTCCTTTGGGAACCGCAGTGGTCAACATCCTGGGATGCTTTTTGTTCGGGTTCATCGTCACCCTGATCGACGAGAGGATGGCCCTTCCCCCCGGGATGAAGCTGTATCTGCTCACCGGATTCATGGGGGCCTTCACCACTTTTTCCACCTATATCTTTGAAACCGCCTCGCTCATCAGATATTCCCAATGGCTGTGGGCGGCTGCCAATGTCCTCGGCCAGACCCTCCTCGGTCTCGTCTTTCTTCTGGCCGGGATTGTACTGGCCCGGGCGATCTGAAACTCCCTCATACCGAAACGGCCACGTAGACGTGGCCGTTTCGGTATGAGGGAACAGGGTCGGGACGGGATCAGGACTGGATTTCAATTTTCTTGGCCTTGGTGGGTGCGGCCTTGGGCAGGGTGATGGTCAGGATGCCCTTGTCATATTTGGCCTTGATTGCTTCTTCCTTGACCTCGGAATTCAGGGGGAGGGCCCGATAGAACGAGCCGTAACTGCGCTCGATACGGTGGTAGTTCTCCTTTTTTTCCTCTTCCTCGAATTTTTTCTCCCCTTTGATGATCAAGGTATTGTTTTCCAGGGAAATGTCCACGTCCTTGGCTTCCATTCCGGGAATTTCCGCCTTGATCGTGATATCTTTCTCGTTTTCGCTCACATCGACGGCCGGGAAGCGTGCCTCCCGCATCATGGGGAACTCGAACGGATTTTCCCAGAAATTTTCCATCAGGTCGGCGATGCTTGTGGGCCGCTTGCTTTCCAGAGAGCTTTTCTTGAGTTGGGGCAAAAATTGCCTGAACATGTCATCATCCTCCTTGCTGATTGTGTGATCGACAATGCTGATGAGGCTCAGCACGGTACACCAACCCCTGCCAGGAAACTTTATTACCCCTGTTACCCCTGCTCAATGGTTTCGTCAAAAGATTGTTGAAACAAATTGTCAAGTGTATTCAATGCCTCGAGAGCATCCTGTCCGCTCACCTTGATGGTAATGGCCGCCCTGTAGGGAACTGCCAGACAGAGAATATCCAGGATGCTCTTGGCGTCGGCTTGTTTATTGCGATCGATGATCCAGATCTGGGCCTTGAACCGCTGGGCGGTTCGGGCGATGAGGGCAGCCGGCCGCGCGTGAAGTCCGAATTTGTTCTTCACACGGAAGGATCGTTCCACAACGGTATTTTCAGAAGTTTCGTGCATGAGTGAAAGAGGTTTTTGGGTATCGGAGATGCGGGGCAGGATTCAAGAACGGAGTGCGCAGTACGCAAAAAGCAGTTTGCAGAAGGCAGTGCACAGTACCCAGGAAAAACCAAAAAAGTGGTGACTTTTTTCGGGACCCGACATGTCTTAAGGGCCTAGCAGGGAAGATGCCAACTCGGACATGTAATTATATGAATGAATTCATTAGGTTATCTGTCGGGCCTGGTCCGGGGAAAATGGATCTGTCTTGTTTTTTTACATCTCGTGAAGGATCATGACATGCCCGGGCAGCCGTGCGCTGTGGCGAATCGTTGTCCGTCTGCCGGGTGCCATACGCGTATGGCCCAAGGCGAAACGGCCTGTTTTCCCCGGTTGGACTCGGTGTGGGAAAACAGGCCGTTTGCGTACATGATCGGACAATGTCGTGAGCTGGAGGATCTGATTATTTCCGATATTCCTCCAGGAGTTCGGTGCGCAACTTATTGAGTCCCTGTGAGATGGCCACCTTGTACAAATGGGGGTTCAAAAGTCGCAGGGAACCTTCCGGAAGAAGTTGAAGCTGGGAGGCGCAGCGATCCGCCAGGGTGGCCAGCTCGGATTCCTCCCTGACGATGGTGCCGTTTTCCATGACCGTGTGCCGGATGGATTCAAGCCTGATCTCCTCCGGAATGGTCCGGCTGCGAAGAAGCGGAGCTGCGGGGTCAAAGACCCAGTCACCGGGACCGGGAATTTCGTCTGCCAGGGAGATGACATCCATGAAGAAACTCCCGTCGGGATAGATCAGACGCCAGAGTTTTTTGCGATCCGGCAGGGTCAGCTTGGAGGGATCGTTGGTGATCTTCAACTTGGGGATATTGTTGCATCTGGACAGTTTGTACACCCCGCCCAATGCACCCCCACCCTTGCCGGCGCAGGTCGCGAGCCGTGTTCCCACCCCCCAGACATCCACACGGCCGCCTTCGCGGTTGACCGAATCAATGACGTATTCGTCCAGATCACTGGACGCCGTGATGAGTACATCGGGAAATCCCGCCTTATCAAAGGCCTTGCGGACCTCCTTGCTCAGATAGGCCAGGTCTCCGGAATCGATGCGGATTCCCCGCAATTCCTCCCCGCGTTCGCGCATCTCCCCAGCCACGACGATGGCGTTGGGCAGTCCGCTCTGCAGGGTGTCATACGTGTCGATGAGCAGAATGCAGTTGTGCGGAAAGCACCGGGCATAGGCCCTGAAGGCGGTCAATTCGTCGGGAAAGCTCATCACCCAGCTGTGGGCGTGGGTTCCCTTGACCGGAATCCCCAGATCCTTGCCCGCCCAGATGTTGCTGGTACTTCGAATGCCGCCGATATAGGCCGCCCTGGCCACGCTGAGTCCGCCGTCAGGCCCCTGGGCCCGGCGCAGACCGAATTCGAGAACCGGTTTTTTCCCCGCGGCGGTACTCACCCGGGCGGCCTTGGTGGCCACCAGAGTCTGAAAATTGATGAAATTGAGCAGGGCGGTTTCCACATACTGGGTTTCAGCCAGGGTCCCCTCGACGGTCAGCAGGGGTTCCTTGGGAAAGACGCAGGTGCCTTCGGGCATGGCAGTCACCTTGCCCCGGAAACGGAAGTCTTTCAGAAAATCGAGGAACTCGGGCGTGAATTCTCCAAGTTCCTGCAAATAGGCGATATCCTCATTTTCGAATCTGAGATTGTGCAAAAAATCAAGCGCGGGTTTGAGCCCGGCAAAAACGGCATAGCTTCCCTGAAACGGGGGAGTGCGGAAATAGAGATCAAAGGTGGCCGGGGTTTCATGAATGTTTTCGGCAAAGTAGCCGGCGAGCATGGTCAATTGGTAGAAGTCCGAAAAAAGGGGGGAGTATGTCTGCATGGTGATTGAATCCACTGTTTGGAATGAAGGGAAAATGGTTCCCGGGAAAGAAACCGGACCGAATATCTCGAGGAATAAGGGTAGTCGGGTTTGGAGAAGTGGTCAAAGGCTTATCCACGCGTTTGAGACGACAAGGGGAAAAGCACGTGGGTGATGCGCATCTCGCTGAAGTTGATCAGCCACTTTGATTTCAGCGGATCCAGAGTCGTTGGGATGATCTCTGATTCAACATGGGCTGAATGCCCTCTCGAGTGATCCAATGATCAAACAAGGAGTAAGCCTTGCCTGGGCGGTTGTCTGTTTTCCAGGGATGCCTGTCTGCTTCTTCCGCCTCCCTGGAATCAAAAAGGCCTCTTTCTGGTGAAAGAGGCCTTTGGGAAATTCGTCGTCTGACAACCACGTGGTGGGTGATTGTGATCGCCGTTGCAAACCATGCAGAGAATCAGACATTTTTGGTAATGAAATCGAGTGACTTGACTGTTTTTCGCAGGAGCTTGCCCGGATTGAACCTGACCGCCTTGGAAGCGGGAATGGTGATTTCCTCGCCGGTACGGGGGTGTCGTCCCTTGTGCTCCGACGTGTCCACCACTTTGAGAGAACCGACACCGGGCAGCAATATCTTGTCTCCCTCGGCCAAACTTTCCGTGATGATGTCGATCATGGCATTGACGGTCTTGCGGACTTCCTCGGGTGATCTGCCTGTTTTTTCCTGGAGCAGGGCAACGAGTTCGGTCTTGTGCATGGTTTGCGTCTCCTTGGTCGGTGGAAAATGAAACTATATGGTAAAGGATGCTACATGTTCAGTGGGGTGGAGACAAGGAAATATTTTTTGATGCTCGATATTGTTGGTGCATTGGATTCATGGAGCAAGCAGGCTGCTTAACCCCGGCACGGTAGGCAAGGGATGTCACCCGAGCATGGAGTCGGAAAGATTTCGGGCCAGGAGCGCTTCCCGGGACAGGCGGTTTGCAACAGCGGCCTGAACCTGGCTGGAGGAACTGGAAAACCGGGTTTTTCTGATCTCGTAAACCTGATCCATGAGGCGTGATGTCAGATGGGTGGAATCTCCGGGATCGATATTTTCCAGGGCACGTTTGAAAATCTCTCCGGCCCCTGTGGGGCCGTGCTGCACGGCAGTGGAGAAGAGTACCTCCTGGAGCGGGGCTGAAAAGAGATCCTCTTCCAGACCGGTCTGTTCCAGGATGTTCTTCAAGGCAGGCAGATAATGGGTTTGCGTGACGAAGCGGTGCTGGAGCTCTGCGAAGAGGTCGGGTTCTTCCCCGGCAATGGCCCGCCAGGTGGAGGGCATGGCTCCCTGGGTGCTCCCGGTGTCCATAGGGCCTGCTTGTTTGAGCCGCTCGGCCCAGGCAGGGATTTCCTGACGCAGAAAGTCGATGAACTGGTCCAAGGTCCCCTGGCGTGAGGAAATCTGATAGGTTCCATAGGACGTCCCGCCATGCCGGTCATAGCCAATGGCGTCACATTGTTCTCCGGATTCGAAATGGCGTGAGAGCATACCCCTCGGGGTGGACACGGTGGAAGCTTTTTCGGGGGTACCGTGTTCGGTCACGATTTCCTGTGCCAGCCTGTGGACCAGGGCATCGGCATCCCCGGCAGGAGACTTGGGTTCTGGACTGTCCGACTGGATATCCCTGGAAACAGATCCACCTGCCTCTTGAAAAGACGAAGGTTGGACAAAGGACCGCTGACTGGAAAGTTTGGACAAGGTCGCCAGAACATCGAGATTGAGGGATTGGGCAAAGAGATCCCCTCCCGAGGCCTTGGCAGGGGAATCGTCGTCGAACAGGGCATTGGTCATGGCCATGTCCATGCGGGTCTTGATCTGCTCGAAGTGCTGTTCGAAGGACACGTCCGAAGTGCGGTCGCGCTGATGACGGTTTCCCGACACCGCGGATGGTGTTTTATAGAGGTCCGGATTGATTGGAATAAAATTTGTTTTGCTCATTGTCGCAGCCTGATGGGGTCGTGGTTGCCAATGTATAAGCAAAAAACGATCCACAGTTGCATTGATTTCATTCAAGGCTCTGCATGAGGGATTCACGCAGTGCGGCCATTTCATCATCGTCCACGATTTTTTGACCCCCTGCATCCTGGACATAAAAGATATCCTGTACCTGATCCTTGTGGGTGGCAATCTTGGCAAAGGCCACGTCAAGGCCGGTCTGTTGCAGTCCTCGGGCTATGGCGTAGAGCAACCCGGGTTTGTCCTTGCTGCGCAGTTCGATGATTGAATGGAAATCCGATCCGCCGTTGTCGATCCTGACGCAGGCTTTTTCCAGGCAGTGGGGATGGTACGGGCGGGATGCAAAGTGGTTTTTTTCGGCCAGAAGTCGGGCGAGTTCTTCTGGTTCGGTAAAGGTTTTCGAAAGGGTGGCGTCGATCCGGGACCAGGTCGCTTCCTGATACAGAGGATCGGGAGGCGGTGTGACCAGGAAGCTGTCAACGATGATTCCGTTGTCCCATCGATGCAGACTGGCCGTGAACACCTGGATGTCGTTCAGGGCCAGTGTTCCGGCAATGGATGCGAAAAGTCCCGGTCTGTCCCGGGTGAAGGGATGGTCGTGGTTTGGGGATTCCCGCAGAATGATGTGATGGCGGGTGGTGGATGCGTTGGCCGTGAGAAGTGCTTTTACTCCCTCGAGGTGACGCAGGATGTCCTCTTTTTCATGATGGAGGAAGTACCTGGGCGGCATCGAGGTCAGCAGGGGTTCCAATTCCGGACCGGTAAAGAGATCATTTGTCCTGGACCGCAGGAAGTCTCGGGATTGGGCAATCCGCTGGACCGCGAGAGGAACGGCCATCGTATCCTGATTGAACATCCTGACTGTTTTCAGAACGAGTTCCTTGAGCAATGTCCGTGTCCACGAGGACCACGCTTTGGGGCCTGTGGCCCTGGAGTCGGCCCAGGTGAGCAGGGTCAGGCGGTGCAGCCTGGTGACTGTTCGCAGGGTAAAGGCCAGGTTATGAATCACGGATTCGTCATCGAGGTCCCTGCGCAGGGCCGTATGGATGAGCAGGAGATGATTGGAGACGAGAAAGACCACTTGTTCGCGTTCGGATGGCGGCCATCCCATCCGCTGGAGAATCTTGTCGGCCAGGGTCCCACTTCGCTGGGCATGGTTGGGGCCTGTCTTGCCGATGTCGTGGAGAAGGGCGGCCCAGCGGAGCATCCGATCTCTGGAAAATCTGCACAGAAACGGAACAAAGTTTTCGCTGTCAGAGTCGGTACACTGGGAGATGGCCCTGATGGTTTCCAGGGTATGTACGCCAACCGGAAAGAGATGGTAGGCATCGAATTGAACCCGATCCTGGATGATGCCGAATTCAGGTATCAGCACACCAAGATAGCCGGTTTCAAGCATCTGCAACAGCGTTTCATAGGCCCGGTCCGAGACGAGGATGGACTCGATGGCGGTCGTGAACCGTTCGTCAGCCAGATCCTCGCCAGTGACGCGATCAAGGCGCGAGGTGATGGCCTTGCGGGTTGCCCAGGACAGGGGGCAACCGGTCAGACCGCTTCGAACAAAAGCATCCATCATGACACCGGGATCTTCATCAAGGTCGCTTTCTTTCAGATTGATAACCGATCGCCCGGCATGATATTTCTCTTGGGATTTTTCGTGAAGCGGCCTTGGAACGAAACGGGTGACAAAGCATTCACAGAGAATCCTTATCTCCCGCATATGGCGGTGGAGATCGGCCAGAAAGTATTCAACCCCGCGTTGTCCATTCTTGTCCTCGTATCCCAGGAGACCGGCCACCCGCTGCTGGACATCGAAAAAGAGCCGATCACCTTTTTGGCTGTTCACTCCGTGCAGGCAATTGCGGACAACAAGGAGATGTCTCAGTGAATTGGAGAGGGTTTCTTGTTCTTCCGGGGAGAGAAGACCATGCATGGTCAGATTTTCCAGCCCATACGCCTTGTGCTCGAGCAGAGAAATCCAGTGGACGAGGTGGGCGTCACGCAATCCGCCGACACCTTCCTTGAGATCGGGTTCGAGCATGCCCTTGGTGGTTCGTTCCCTGTCATGACGTGCTCTGTAGTCATGCATCAATCGTGAAGCGAGTTGTTCGCGGCATTGTGGGGCCAGTAGCGTGTCCAATTGCCGGAACAAGGAGAGGGCGAGATGTTTGCTGCCGGCTGCAAGGCGTCCATCCAGCAGGGAAACCAGGAATGTGTACTCTTTGCGGGCAAGTTTCATTGTTTGCAAAATTGTCATTACATTGTGCCCCAGGGCAAATCCCTGATCCCACAAGGGGGTGAACAGGGCACGGGCGAATGTGTCCACCGGGGCGCTTTGGCTGTCCGAAACGAGTAGGAGAACGTCGATGTCCGAACCCAGACAGAGTTCCTTGCGACCGTATCCCCCAACTGCCAGGATGGAAAATGTATCGGGATGCACGGAACATTCGTCGAGTCGTTCCTGAAAATAACCATCCATGAACATGGACAATCGATGGACAAGAGCGATTCCATCGGTCGCAGCCTGCCCCCTGAAAACCTGACTCCAATGCTTCCTGAGCCTTTTGTTCGCTTGATTTGACATGATAGTCTGTCCCAAATGGAATGGTGCGCGTCATTATTGTCGGCACTACGCATCCACCTCCTGCAAAATAGAATGATTTTCTTTTTTGTTTCTTTATACTGATGGGTTAGGTATTTTCTGGGGGCGTTTTGAACCTTGCAGCCGGTTTCGAGAGCACATAAATGTTCATGGGTGAGCCCAATTTTGTCGTCTTTTAACAAAAATGTTATTATGCTGAAAATTGAAACAGGTCTGAAGCTCGTTAATGTCCTGAAATGTAAAATTTGTTGTTTTTGGTACGCTGGTTGCTGACTCCGTGAAACGTTCATTTTTCAAGGAGGTTTTTCGTGAGTGCGGCAGATACCGGATTTATCTTGATATGCAGCGCCCTGGTCATGTTCATGACTCCGGGGTTGGCTCTGTTCTATGGCGGCATGACCCGTTCCAAGAATGTCCTTGGAACCATCATGCACAGTTTCATCGCTCTGGCAGTGATAACCGTCGTTTGGGTGTTGTGGGGATATTCCCTTGCTTTTGGCACGGACATCGGGGGGGTGATCGGTGGATTCGACTATCTGGGGCTTGCCGGTGTGGGCATGGATCCGCATCCGGAGGTCGCTTTCAATCTCTCCCATTTCGCGTTCATGATTTTCCAATGCATGTTCGCCATCATCACTCCGGCGCTCATCAGTGGGGCCTTTGCCGAAAGGATGAAGTTTTCCGCTTTTCTTCTGTTCATTGTTTCCTGGAGCACCCTGGTCTATGCGCCGTTGTGTCACTGGGTATGGGGCGGCGGCTGGATGGGGGCCATGGGAGCCCTTGATTTTGCTGGCGGTGCGGTCGTTCACATGAGTTCGGCCAGTGCCGCCCTGGCCGTGATCCTGGTCATCGGCAAACGCAAGGGATACGGGAGGCGATCGTTCATCCCCCATAATCTGCCCATGACCATCACCGGGGCGGCCATCCTGTGGTTCGGCTGGTTCGGGTTCAATGCCGGAAGTGCCCTGGGTGCCAACGGGCTGGCTGCGAGCGCCTTTGTGACTACCCAGATCGCGGCCTCCGCCGCCACCCTGGGGTGGATATTCATGGAATGGAAGCACAGCGGCAAACCAACGACACTCGGGGCTGCCAGTGGAGCGGTTGCCGGACTCGTGGCCATTACCCCGGCAGCGGGATTTGTGGGCGTGGTCCCCTCCCTGATCATCGGAGCGGCAGCGGGTATCCTCTGTTTCTATGGCGTTCTGCTCAAGGGAAAGCTCGGATATGATGATTCTCTGGACGTGGTGGGCATCCACGGAGTCGGCGGAATCTGGGGGGCCTTGGCCACGGGTCTTTTCGCCAGCACAGCCATCAATCCCGATGGTGCCGACGGTCTTTTCTACGGCAATCCCGAGCAGTTATGGATACAATTCGTTTCCGTGGTGGCTACCTGTGTGTTTTCTTTCGCTGTTTCCTATGTCCTGGCCAAGGCGATCGACGTCATTGTGGGCATCAGACTTGCGCCCGATGCGGAAGAGATGGGATTGGATGTTGCCCAGCACAGCGAACACGGGTACCAATTATAAGATGCATTCGTTCCCTGCACCAGGGAGCACGCTGCACAGCATTCATGCACAGGAGTCGATTCATGAAAAAAATAGAAATTATCACCCGGCCGTTCAAGCTTGATGATGTCAAGGAGAGGCTCACTGAACTCGGGGTCAGGGGAATGACCATCACTGAAGTCAGTGGTTTCGGAAGACAGCGGGGGCACAAGGAAGTTTACCGAGGGGCTGAATATCAGGTTGATTTCGTGTCCAAGATCAAGATCGACGTCATTGTCGATGACAGCCAGGTTGAAGAGATCATCCAGGCAGTTCAGGAAATTGCCAGGACAGGGAAGGTGGGTGACGGGAAGATCTTCGTCATCCCCGTGGACAACGCCGTACGGATCAGAACCGGAGAACGCGGCCCGGACGCGATCTGACGATACATTCAAAACCAGGCAAAAAAAGCCCGGAGAACCATGAGGTTTTCCGGGCTTTTTTGCCTGAATCGAGGAGAACATCATTTGCGGGCCCGTTCGGCCTCGTGGATATCGCCTGAAACATCCGAGCTGAGATCGGCTGTCAGGAAGTCCAGGGTCAGGGGGAGGCCGACCGAGATTTCCGGGACATGCTGGATGGCCACGATTCCCGAAACCATGGAGCATCCAAGGAGATGTCCACCCACGGTCCTGTCATTGGACAGAAAATGGAGGTGAAAACCAGGAACGACTAAAGATTTGATGAATTCCGGGGTATAGAAGCCGAGAAGGGTTCCCGTGATATCGGTAAAGTTGAATTCGGATTGGATACGGGTGACTTCAACCAGCGGGCGGCCGTCTTCCTGGGCCGGCACGGATCGGGCATGGACCAGGGAAAACAATCCCTGAATCCTGACGGCATAGACCATGTTTTCCGAAGGGATCAGCCCTTTGAGAAAGGTGTCGAATTCCTCTTCGGGTATCGGGGATTCAAACGATTCCACGGTATCCGGAGCAAAGAAGGTCACTGCGGCAAAAGGCGTCGCAATATCGAGAGGAACCCTGCGGATGGCACCGGAACTGTCGGCCCGGAAAATTTCACCTTCATGGACGATCATTTCACCGTCGAGATGATTGAATGTGCCGATACCGAAATCCCCTCGGGAGGTCAGTTCATCCATGGTCGTCCGGGCTTGATAAATGCCCTGCATGAGGGCTTCTATGGGGCAGGTGACGAAGAGTGAGTGCATGATGAATGGCTCGTTTGTCAGAAGGTGGGATGCCGGTTTTTTTCTGCGGCCCAACAAGGAGTCGCTTGTCGTGTTCATGGGTTGATCAAGATATGTGTGTCTAATGCGGCCAAGCCGCAGTTTTAAGTTCAAGCGGTTATAAAATTTTTTTGTTTTTACGGCAGACTTTCACGAGTAAGGTACCAACCTGTCAGGGCAAACCAGCCCTGAAAACAACTCGTCCCTGATGCATTGTCGGGTCGGCCTTGCCAAACGTTTTGGAAATGTTCACAATATATATCTATGCATGTCTTTTACCTGGGGAACGAAAACCAGGGATTAGGGGGAATACAGGACCGATTTGTTCTCCTGGCAGGACCATTGGTCGGTGATATGTCTCCGAACATCACATCATGACGGTCACACCAACAATCAGTTGAAGCTGAACATGGAGGATGCAAGTATGTATTTCAAACAGATTGCGGTCAAGGGGATGGGCTGTCTTTCCTACATCATCGGCTGTCCCGGGGCGCAGGTTGCCTGTGTGGTCGATCCCAAGCGGGATGTGCAGGAATATCTGGATATTGTCAGAGAAAACGGGATGAAGATCACCCATATTTTCGAAACCCATATCCATGCCGACCATATCAGCGGGAACCAGGAACTGCGTTCGCGCACCGGCGCTGAAATCTGTTACATGGAGGATTCGCCGGTCACCTTTGAGCATACGGTTCTGCACGAAGGCCAGGTCATGGAATTCGGGAGCGCGAAACTCGAGTTCATCAAGACCCCGGGCCATACCCCCCATGCCATGTCCATCCTGGTAACGGATCGGTCGCGCAGCGAGAATCCCTGGTTCGTGCTCACCGGGGACTGTCTCTTTGTCGGGGATATCGGTCGCCCGGATCTTGCCGGTGAGGAGCTCATCGACGAACAGATCCACAATCTCTACCATTCCCTGTACAACAAGCTGGGCAAACTGCCAGCGAGCCTGGAGGTGTTTCCGGCCCACGGGGAGGGCTCCTTGTGCGGCAAGGGCATGAGTTCCAAATCCAGTTCGACCATCGGGTTCGAGAAGGTGAGCAATCCCATCCTGAGCCTCACTGAAGAGCAGTTCACCCAAAAAATGAAACAGGGCTTCCCGGAAAGACCCAAGAGCTTCCACCATATCATTGAAACGAACAAGACCGGGGTCCCCCAGCTGGATCGCTGCCCCGTGGTCACGGATATGAGTCCCCGACAGGTCAAGGAGCTCGTGGACAAGGGCGCTGTAGTCCTGGACACCCGGGATACGGCTGCGTTCGGAGGCGCGCACATTCCGGGTTCCATCAACATCGGGTTTGCCAACCAGACGGCCAACTGGATCGGCATGGTCATCGATCCTGCTTCAGAGCTCATTCTCGTGGTCACGGATCCCAAGGCCTACGAGGATATGGCTGTTCAGCTCCACCGCATCGGGTACGACAATATCATCGGGTATCTGTATGGAGGCATCGCGGCCTGGCAGGAGGGGGGCTATCCCATCGATCAGCTCTGGCAGATCTCGGCGGCCAAGCTCAATTCCAAGCTGGAAAAGGGAGATGGCAAATACTTCTTTGATGTCCGCACCGATGGCGAATGGGCATCCGGCCATATTCAGGGGGCCGAACATCTGCCACTGCCCAAATTGTTGAAGGAAGTCCCGGACATTCCCAAGAACGAGGAAATCATTGTCACCTGCGGAGTGGGCTACCGGGGAAACATCGCGGCAAGCTATCTGCAGAGCCAGGGTTTCGAACATGTCCACAGCCTGGCCGGAGGCATGGCTGCCTGGGTGAATAGCGGGTTGTCGGTGGTTGATTGATGGACCGGGAAGATACGATAAGAGCGAGGATTTGTAACTATTCGTACGATAACCCGTTACAAAGCTGTGACATTTTCAGGGAGCGCCGAGCGTCTGAACGGTTGCGATGATTTGTTTGTCCACGTTGAGTATGCTGGTATTGTTTATAGAAAAAGCCGCCCTTTAGGGCGGCTTTTTGTTTGGAGCAATGTAATCGATCGGCGGTTAGAAATCCAGATCGTAGCTGGCAATGGCTGTTTCGATCCGCTGCTGACAGGCGTGCATCCTTTTTTCTAGTTCTTCCACATAGGCGTCCATGTCCGGAGAGATCCGGGCCACGCCGGAATCGATGGCCGCCTGGGCCACGGCCGGGGCTACATGGAGGATGAGGCGGGGATCCAGGGGTTTGGGCAGGATGTAGTCCGGGCCGTAGGTCATGGATTCCATGCCATAGGCATCCAGGACTTCCTGGGGGATTTCTTCCTTGGCCAGTTTGGCCAATGCCTTGGCCGCAGCGATTTTCATTTCTTCGTTGATCGTGGAAGCGCGGACATCCAATGCGCCTCTGAAGATGAACGGGAACCCGGAGACATTGTTGATCTGATTGGGGTAATCGGATCGTCCCGTGCCCATGATGCAGTCCGGACGGGCCTGACGTGCAGCATCAAAGGTGATTTCGGGATCAGGATTGGCCATGGCAAAGATGACCGGATGGTCGGCCATGGATCTGACCATGTCCTGTGTCAGGATATCCTTGACCGATACCCCGAGGAACAGGTCTGCTCCCTCGATGACCTCCTCCAGGGTTCCATAATCCTTGTCCTGGGCGAAAATGGCCTTGTAGGGATTCATGCCCGCACGGCCCGTATAGATGAGTCCCCGGGAATCGAACATGAAGATATTTTCGTTTTTCACTCCCAGGCTCTGATAGAACTTGGCGCAGGCAATGGCAGCGGCTCCGGCTCCCGAAACCACGACCTTGATGTCTTCGGCCTTTTTGTCGCTCAGTTCCAGGGCGTTGACCAGGGCTGCCCCGGAGATGATGGCGGTTCCGTGCTGATCGTCATGAAAGACCGGAATGTTCAGGGATTCGATGAGTTTTTCTTCGATGTAAAAGCATTCCGGAGCCTTGATGTCCTCGAGATTGATACCCCCAAAGGTGGGTTCGAGCATGGTGCACAGCTCGATGATCTTGTCCGGATCGGGCTGATTGACGTTGATGTCGTAGACATCCACGTCGGCAAATGCCTTGAAGAGGACGCCCTTGCCTTCCATGACCGGCTTGCCGGCCATGGGACCGATATTTCCGAGGCCGAGCACTGCTGTCCCGTTGGAAACCACAGCCACGAGATTTCCTTTGTTGGTGTAGTCGTAGGCGAGAGAGGGATCGTTTTTGATGGCCAGGCAGACCTGGGCCACACCCGGGGTGTAGGCCAGAGAGAGATGTTTCTGGGTCGAACAGGGTTTCACGGGAATGACTTCGAGTTTTCCCTTGCGTCCCTGGGAGTGGTAGTCCAAAGCCTCCTGGTTGGTGAAAAGAGCCATAGATCCTCCGAATTGTTGGTGGCGATAGTTGGATGGAGAGAAACGTGATTACTCCCCTAGCGTGAATGGGATGTGGGCCAGCTGGTATCCACAAGGGAAAAGTCTCTACTCCAGATTGTCAGGCAATTCAATATGGGCTAGTGGGGGCAAATGCGTACGACACTTGTTATCAATCTGACCCGGTTCGGTGATCTGATTCAGACCCAGCCCGTACTCAGCGGGTACAAACGTCAGGGCGATCGGGTCGCTGTGGTCTGTTTGGAACAATTTGCCAAAGCGGCTGAACTGCTCGCGGATGTGGACCTGGTTTTTTCGTTTCCAGGTGCGCGTCTTTTGGCCCGGATCGATACGCAGTGGACAACGGCCCTTGAAACCCTGTTCGAATTTATCCAAAGCGCGAGTGAAAAAGATGAGACCCTTAATGTGGTCAATCTTACGCCCAGTCTGAGCTCGCGGCTCTTGGGACGTCTGTACGACCAATCAATGCAGCTTGGCTTTGGGCTCGATGCGTACGGATTTGGTTTGTATTCTTCCCCATGGGCCAATTTTCTCCAGGCTGCTTCAACCATCAGAGGATGCAGTCCCTTCAATCTGGTGGACGTCATGGTTCGAGTGGCTCATCTGTCCTGTCAAGGCGATCGCCCCCGACTCAAGGATCCCGAATCTGCAACCCTTTCCTGGAGCGCCCATTGTCTTGAAGAGAATGCACCCCTGGACTGCAAGGGATTTGTGGCGTTCCAGCTGGGGGCCAGTCAGGATGTTCGCCGCTGGCCAGTAGAACACTTTGCACGATTGGGGGAGTCTATCTGGGAGAGGCATAAACTGTGTCCGGTCATTGTGGGTGCCAAAAACGAAAAACATCTCGGCGACCATTACGCAGCCACGACTCAGGCGCCTCGGGTCGATTTGATAGGGCGGACAGATCTTGCTCAACTTGCGGGAGTGCTTCATCACACAAGGCTTTTGGTCACCAATGATACCGGCACAATGCACATGGCTGCCGGTCTGAACCTTCCTATCGTGGCCCTGTTTCTGGCCACGGCCCAGCCTTGGGATACCGGGCCGTATCTGGAGAACTGTGTCTGTCTGGAACCGGACATGGCCTGTCACCCCTGTTCTTTTTCCTCGACCTGTGAGCATGATCACGCATGTCGAATGATCATTACGCCGGATCTTGTCGGTGACCTTGTGGATGGTTTTCTTACCACAGGGGGCTGGAAAATGGAGGCAGGTAGAGGCGCGCGGGGATGGAAGACCGTCCTGGACCAGGGGATGATGGATTTGGTTTCCCTGACCGACGATCACAGTGATCGTGTTTCATGGGTCCGAATCCAACGCTGGTATTATCGTCATTTTCTTGACGGAGAACCTCTGAAACCTCTTTCGAGGGTCTATTTTCTCAGTGATGCAGCCCAAAAAGAGATCAAATCCACCTTGATCCGGTGTCAGGATCTGCTGCACCTGTTCAGGGAACAAACAACTCTGCTTATCCGGATGCCTTCAGAAGCAATGAATAAGAAATTCATGCTTACATGGCAGAGAATACAGACAAATTTCGAACAAAGTCGATGGGTTGGTATTATTGGACTTTTGTGGGCGTATCAGACTCAGAATGTCAAAACCGATTCATTGAACGAGCTTGTCTTTCTGCTCGACAGGTATGACCAACTACTTGAGTCTCTTTGCGGGTATGTTGACATGAACAAAACGGCATGAATTTTGATATTCAAGTTTGAGATGTCAATATTTTTTCTTACACTGCACGGGTCAAGGAGGATCACTTAATGATTATTATCGATGGGCAGCAATCAGAATATTCTTTAAGCAATTTTGAAAATCTGGAGGAGTTGCTCGATAAGATTACCGGAAGCGAATATTTCCAGGATCGGATCGTTACCGATGTGCTGGTCAATGGCGAGGTTTTTTCCGAAATCTATCCTCACCAGTCCGAGGATATTGAAAACGATGAACTTGAAAAGGTGGAGATCGTTTCCGTATCCAAACAGGAAATGGGGCAGCAGATTGTTCAGGAGATGTCCAAAGTCATCTCGCTTATGAGCCAGGGTGCCCGACAGGTTGCAGAATTGTTCCGCCAGGCAGAGGATGTGGAAGCCCTGGATACCTATCAGGATCTTCTTGAAGTGGCCCGTGATTTTCTGGGCATGGTCGGCAGTCTGCAGGAGGAACTTTCTCTCTCATCCAACACGGAAATGGGAGAGGCTCTCGAGGCTTTTTCCGCTCTGCTGACCGAAATGATCGAGGTACAGGAAAACGAAGACTGGGTGCTTCTGGCCGATCTTCTGGAATACGAGTTTCTGCCTGTGGTCGAAAAATGGTCACCCATTGTCCAGGATCTGGAAAAGCGTATCGCATAGGTGAAAAGATTTTTTGACGCCACATAGCTGTGGAATCATGGGGACGTAATGGCAGGTAAGGATACTATCTTTCAGCAGGCCCTTGATCTTGGGGAACGGGAACTCGAGTGTTTGCGGGGAAAGAATGTCACGGAAGCCGATTCCCTGGCCAGGGAACGCAAGACGCTTCTGGAGCGTCTTGTTGCTTCTGGATCAGAAGATGGCGAGCTGCGCTATAAACTGGAGCAATTGCAGCACCAGCAGGCTCATTTGACCAAAGAGGCTCAGGAGCTTCGTGAACTCTTGAAAAAGGAAATTCTGCGGGTTCAGGGACAGGGCAAACGATATGGCGGGTACCGCAATGCCGCCAATGTGACTCCCATATCCAGCCGTTTTGTGGACAAGAAAGGATAGCATTACCCCTGCACAGGTGCGTAATGTGTTTTCAGGGGCGCAGGCGTCCCACCCGCATGTTCACAAAAAAAGACGATCTTTGACAGAGCAACGGAGATGTCGGGTGTGCTTCGGGTTACCACTGATAAGGGAATAAACCGTCCACCTTCCCGGGAATGGCAAACCGAGCATGCCCTCTACGTTTTTTTCGTGTGCTGAACAAATTTTGCCAGCCGACCCACGACAATGTTTTGGGTCGGCTTTTTTACGCAGGAGGGAGTGCGCAGGAGGGAGTGCGCAGGAGGCAGTGCGCAGGAGGCAGTGCGCAGGAGGCAGGAGGCGGGAGACAGGGAGACAGGGAGACAGGAGACAGGGAGGCGGGAAAAGTGAATGCTTAGCGAGCTTGCGAGGTTAGCAGACCTTATGCAAAGCTGACGGGAAAGGCGAATGGAAGGTGAATATCCGTAGAGGCGGCGAACCTTGTGTTCGCCCAAACCGGAACGAACAGGAGGAAAAGAAAGGAGACAGGAGAATCCCAGAAAAGTGACAACTATTTTTTAGGACTCGACATTGATGGAACGTGAGATGTTTTTTTATTTATTTATATAACGCTCTGAAATACAGGATAGAACTTAAAACTTAAAACCTAAAACCTAAAACTGCGGCTTGGCCGCATTAGCACCATACGCAGGAAAGTCTGTCATGGAAAAGAAGAAAATCCAAAGCCGCAAGGTCGTCATCTCCGGACTTGATACCGCATCTCCTGGTGACGCGTGGGTCAAAGGAGAATTCAATCCCCTTTTTTGTGGTGTAGCGTCTTTTTCACGGCGTCTCGTGTGACACAGAACTTTAAAAACCCCGCCTCTGCGCTTAGCGATACAACGAGGCACAGGGCCACGACGACCACGCCGGGAAGGTTTACGAGCAGGGGCAGGGTGAACATCGAACCTACCAGGACCGATCCGCTGATGATGACCGCATAGGTTATGGCCGTGGTGTGGCGGTTGCTGACCAGAATGCCTCGGAACCAGGCAATGCTGACGGTCAAAAAGGGAACCAGGGCGAGAACCATCAGGGGGGAGCGCACAAAAGAGCGAAGGTGTTCCGAGAGTCCTGAAACCCAGCCGAACCAGAGCCAGCGAAGGGGCTCGCTCATGGCGGCCACGAAAAAGCAGAGTGTCAGCGTGATGCTCAGGATGCGGGTGAATCGCTTCAGCCCCGTGTACCCGCCTTTGCGCGGCAGCAGGGCGACAACAGCCTCCTGGTAGGAAAAACAGGGGGTCTGGAACAGGGCGGTGAAGCCCATGAGTACGGGCCAGATGGCCAGGGATTCAAGGGGATGGTCCATTCTGGCCAGGCCGATGGCCATGACCGGTTGGACAGCCAATCCAATCATGGATGTCATGGCCAGGGGCATATAAAACCCGAGGAGTCGGGACCAGGTCAGCGGGGGGGCGTCAGTGTCGGGAATTTCCCGGATAACCACCTGTCGTGCAAAAAAATAGGTGACAACCGCCCCGGTGATCACACCGCAGCTCAGGGCCAATGCACCCAGACAGGCTCCCGGAAGGACGGGGAAAAGCATGCCGATCCCCAGGGTCGCGCTTATGGCTATGAGCCTGCTGGTCATGGTCAGGGGGATGATCGATGTATGGCCATAGCCGATAAGGATACCCTGGCCAAGACGTCGGTAGGCAATGGCCACGGTCCAGGGGGTCATGATCAAAAATGCCAACCGGGTGGTTTCCACGATTTCGCATGGGGCATGGATGATTTTGCAGACGATGAAATCGAAAAGCGGAGTGACTGCAATGATCAGATGCACAAGGGAGAGGGACCAACCGGCAATGTGGGTGAAAACAAGCAACCGTGCATAGGATTTTTTGTCCTTGGCCAGGACATTGGCGGCCGAGAGGAGCTGGATGATCGGTGCTTCAATGATCAGGGAGAGAGCAAAGGTCAAACCAAAGGCCGCCAGGTTTTCCTTGATTTCAGGAAGGCGGGCTATGACAGCGGCGATGGCCGGCTGTTCAATGCCCATCATCAGCCAGACCAGGGCCAGGGGAACCCAGAATGTGAAGATGACCCGGAGTGTGAGGGAATCGTTGTTGGTCATGGGTGAACAGGTGATGGTGCGCGGTTGTCTGTGATCAGTGATATTGTATTGTTGGCCGGTAGCCTGCCTTAGAGGAACCGACTCCCCTTGGCAAGAACCGCAGGCACGGATGCAGGGTTGATGTGTCGATTGTGCCTATGGCTGGTTTGCCCCGTTTTGGGCGCTTTGAAACTCCCTCGCCGGCCTCGTACCATCGAGCCGTTGCTTAATAACGGCAAGGTGTTCCGTAAGACGCCAGGCAACAGCTCGATGAACGATGCCTGGCTCGGTCAGACAGTCAAAGCACCCAAAACGGGACAAACCAGCCATGATATTCCGAGCCCTTGGATGAGAACACTGTTGTCTCGGACACGAGTACTGGGCGGATGTGTTTTTGTAGCTGACTCACCCCGTTTTGGGCGCTTTGAAACTCCCTCGCCGGCCTCGTAGCATCGAGCCGTTGTTCAAAAACGGCAAGGTGTTCCGTAAGACGCCAGGCAACGGCTCGATGAACGATGCCTGGCTCGGTCAGACAGTCAAAGCACCCAAAACGGGACAAACCAGCCATGATATTCCGAGCGCTTGGATGAGAACACTGTTGTCTCGGACACGGGTACCGGGCGGATGTGTTCGTGTGGGCGACTTTGAAGTGTTTGGCTTTGGTCGGCATCGGTGGTAGTATTTTTATTGGTTGAAGTGTTACGGCAACATGTGGTTCGGAGCAGATCATGTCCACTTCATTGGTTATACAGCTTGCCCGGTTCGGGGATCTCGTGCAGACCAAACGGCTTATTGCCTCGTTGGCCTCTCGAAAAGATAATCGGGTTCATCTTGTTGTTGATCAGTCTCTGGGTGAACTGGCAGGGCTGATCTATCCCGATGCCGTTGTCCACACTATCCGGGCACATGGTGGCCGATTTGAAGGCGATGGTTTGTTTGCCAAGGGATTGATCGCCTCGTGCAGGGATCTTGATGCCATCGGCGCTGATCAGGTTTACAATCTCAATTTTTCCGGGCTGAATATGGCCCTGTCCACCTTGTTCGATTCCGGGATTGTCCGGGGATACAGGATGGAAGGTGGACAGTGGCGTAAAAACCATTGGGCGGAACTGGGATTTCGATTTTCAGCCTCCCGGCAAACCTCACCCCTCAACCTGGTTGATCTGTGGGCCGGATATGTCGACAATCCCGTTGCCCCCGACCTGGTCAACCCTGTTGCCACGGCACATGGCGGCGGGATCGGTGTGGTTCTGGCCGGCCGGGAGTCACGACGTTCGCTGGATGCCAGGACCCTTGCCAGCGTGGTAACGGCCGCCTTGCAGCGAATTGGTCACGGACCCATCTATCTCTTGGGAACCCGGATGGAAAAACGGATTGCCAGGGACCTGCGGACTTTCCTCAAGCCGGCGGTCAATGGGGAGGTCAGGGATCTGACCGGAAAGACCGGTTGGAAGGAACTTGTGGATCATGTTCAGGGTCTTGATCTGCTTCTCAGTCCGGACACGGGCACCATGCATCTGGCCGCCCATCTGGGTGTTCCGGTGATGGCCTTTTTTCTGGCATCGGCATGGTGTCATGAGACCGGACCCTATGGGGAGGGGCATGTCGTGGTCCAGTCCGTTCAACCCTGCGCTCCCTGTCGGGAAAACGATGATTGCCCGTACCAGACCCGTTGTTTCGCATCCTTTGGGGACCGGTCCCTGCTTCGGTATGTATCCAGGGGATCGGTAAAGGACTGGCCTGATGATCTGGCTCTTTTTGCCACAGGATTCGATGCACTTGGGGGGGGCTGCACGTCGTTTGCGGGTGTGGATGGTTTCCAGGCGCAACGCGATGTTTTGCGGGAGCTTGTGGCCATTCACAAACATCTTGGAGCACATCTTGACCACCCTGTGACTCCCGAGGTTCTCAGGGGATTCTACCGGGAAAAGGATTGGATGATCCCAAAATCTCCCTTGTTTTCTTAATTATTCGGCAAGCCTGAACAATTCCAAACGATCTCTGTGAGTGAGTCTTTATGATGAACCTGTCTGATTCCATCCGTGTTCTGGTTGTGTTGCCTTTTTATGGAGGCTCCCTGCCCATTGGTCGCTATTGCATCCGCGCCTTGCAGTCCATGGGACATAGTGTGGAGACCTTTGAGGCCCCGGAGTTTTTTTCCGGATATACGGCCCTGGAGCACCTCCGCGTGGGCCTGGACCGGTTGGATTATCTGCAGAACAACTATCTCCAGCTTGTGTCCACGGCGGTATTGGCCAAGGTGGAGACCTTCGAACCGGATCTCGTCCTGGCTTTGGCCCAGGCCCCCATGAGCAGACAGGCCCTGAAGCGATTACGCCGGGACAATGTCCCAACGGCCATGTGGTTTGTGGAGGATTACTCCGTGTTCACCTATTGGCGTGGATTCGCTCCGTTATACGATTACTTCGCCATCATCCAGAAAGAGCCGTTTGAGGATGAACTTGAAAAGATCGGGGTGCACAATCATCTCTACCTTCCTCTGGCGGCCCAGCCGGATGTTCATCAACCCCTCGATCTCACGTCTGCCGAGCAGCGGGTTTTTGGGAGCGATCTGTCCTTTCTGGGTGCCGGATATCCCAACAGGCGTTTGGCCTTTAGAGAGCTTCTGGGATATGATTTCAGGATCTGGGGCAATGAATGGGACGGCGAGTCGATCCTGGAGGGAATTGTTCAGCGCGGCGGGGCCCGGATTTCTCCCGAGGAGTGCGTCAAGATTTTCAATGCCACCAAGGTCAATCTGAATCTGCACTCGTCCATCAAGAAGAACACGCTTGTGGGCGATGGGGACTTTGTCAATCCCAGAACCTTCGAGCTGGCCTCGTGCGGCGGGTTCCAACTCGTCGACCACCGTTCCCTGTTGCCCGAGCTTTTTGCCGATGACGAGATGGCCACCTTCGGCTCCATGGACGAGTTGTTTGGAAAGATCGACTATTTTCTGGCTCATCCCAAAGAACGGAAAAACTTTGCCGAACGTGCCAGGAAGCGGGTGCTCAAGGATCACACCTATGCGGTACGCATGCAGACCCTGATCGACTTCATTGCAGCGGATCGGGAAGGCTGGCCGGCAAAACGTGATGATTCCGCAGGCTGGGCAACCGAACTGGACGATGATCTGCGTAGCGAGCTGAAGAGTTTGCTGGAGAGACTACAGCTCCCTCTGCATTCATCCTTCAAGGATGTCGTCTGGGGCATCCGGCAGCAGCAGGGCAAACTCTCCCGGGTGGAGACGGCCATTTTGTTTCTGGATGAGTGGAAGAAGCAGTATGGCGGAGAAGGGTAGTTCGTGGAGCAAAACCCTTGTCGGGTTGGAAAACAATCAGCCAATGACGATGTGATCATGTTTGTTCCTCCTGGGAACGCCGAGCGTCTGCTCGGCAATGCGTTTCCGACATGGTCAGGTGCTGCAGTCATAGCCTTCAGGCATTGCACGAAAGGCCGACCAGACGGTCGGCGTTCCCAGGGAAAGGCATTTTTGCCGGTTGCTGATTGTGTCTGGGGTTTTCTTCGCGTGCCTTCATGGTTATATGTTTTTTTGTCTGTCCTCGCATTTGCCATCCTCACCCCTCCCTGCTATATATTTTGATCCATCGACGATTTCATTTCACCGCATCCTGTGTTGAGGATGTTTTCAAGGAACAACCATGAAAAAACCAACCATCGGCCTCAGCCTGGAAGGGCTTCCCTTTATCGGGCTCACGGCCCTGCTCACCCTGGTCTTTGCCCTGCTCGAGTGGTCCATTCCGGCCCTGATAGCCTTTGTACTGCTTTTCTTTGTCATGAATTTTTTTCGTGACCCCGAACGGGTCACACCCCAGGAAAAGGGTGTTGCGGTCTCTCCGGCCGACGGCAAGGTGGTCAAGATCGAGACCATGCGTGATCCGTTTACCAACAGGAATTGCACGACCATCTGCGTGTTCATGAATGTGTTCAACGTTCATGTGAACAGGGCTCCGGTGAGTGGAACCGTGGATGCGATCCGCTATTATCCGGGCAAGTTTTTCAACGCCTCCCTTGACAAGGCCTCCACGGACAATGAGCGCAACGCGGTGAAAATCATGGACGATGATGGCAAGTCATGGACCGTGGTTCAGATCGCCGGTCTCATTGCGCGCAGGATCGTCTGTTGGACGGAATCCGGGGATACGCTTTTTCGAGGCGACCGGTTCGGCCTGATCAAGTTCGGGTCCAGGCTTGACCTTTACCTGCCTGGTGGTTATGAGCCTGCAGTACGAATCGGCGATATCGTCTTTGCCGGTCAGACTGTCCTGGCCACGAAAAAGCACGATGAGCCGCTTCATCCAGGGAACACCATTTAACACAACCCATTATGCCCCACCAAAAACCAGCTCATAAAGGATTTTATATCCTGCCCAACCTCATGACCACGGCCAGTCTGTTCACGGCCTTTCTGGGGATATTGTGGGCTATTGACGGGCAGATCGAAAAATGCGCTCTGGCGATTCTGTTCAGTTGCCTGTTCGACGGGTTGGACGGCAAGGTCGCACGATTGACCAATTCATCCTCGGATTTCGGCGTTCAATTCGACTCCCTGGCCGATCTGGTCGCCTTTGGGGTCAGCCCGGCACTCATGATCTATCTCTGGCAGACCCACGTTTTCGGTCGGCTGGGGCTGGTCTCCTCGTTCATGATCATCGTCTGCGGGGCCTTGCGCCTGGCCCGGTTCAACGTTCAGGTCAATGTGGTCTCCAAGCGGTTCTTTGTCGGCCTGCCCATTCCGGCTGCCGCGTGTACCCTGGCATGTTTGGTGCTCTTTGCCCCTTTTCTTCCTGAAAGTGCGATGACCTCTGTGTTGCCTGCCTTCTGTCTGGGTTTGGTCATTGTCTTGTCACTGCTCATGGTCAGCAATGTCCGGTATGCCTCGTTCAAGGATTTCGAGGTGGTCAGGGCCCATCGTTTCAGCGCCACAGTCACCGTGATCATGCTCTTTGTCCTGGTGGCTTCCGAACCGAAGCTGCTCGGATTTATCTTTTTTATCGGGTACATTGTTTCCGGTCCCGTTCATACCTTTATTATTCTACCCCTACTACGATCCTATAGACAACGGAGACCGTCCGCCAAGCTACTATAGCAAGCTCAAGACATTTGTATATGTATCACCACCATAGTTGGAGCGAGACGAGTCGGAATCATTCCTTCTCGTCTTTTTTTTGAGCATGCGGGCGGTCGTATCATCGGGAACAATGTCAGGTGTACCTTACCTGAAATCCGGGAACCATATTCACACGATTTTTTCGCATGCCCATCCTCATCACCCACGTTGGAGGACACCATGGAAGAGAACATTTTCATTTTCGACACCACATTGCGCGATGGCGAGCAGTCTCCCGGCGCCACCATGAACCTGCGGGAGAAGATCCGTCTTGCCCGTCAGCTGGAACATCTTGGCGTGGACATTATCGAGGCCGGTTTCCCGGCGGCCAGTACCGGGGATTTCGAATCAGTCAGGGCCATCGCCGCAGAGGTCAAGGAGTGTCAGGTTGCCGGGCTCTGCCGGTCCATCAAACCCGATATCGACAGGGCCTGGGAGGCGATTCGGGAAGGGGCCGATCCACGCATTCACACCTTCATTGCCACCTCTGACATTCACATGCGCTACAAGCTGCGCAAGGACAAGGATCAGGTCCTGGAGATGGCCAAACAGGCGGTCACTTATGCCGCCTCACTGACCTCCAATGTGGAATTTTCCGCTGAAGACGCCTCCCGGTCCGAGCCTGAATTCCTGGCCAGGATCGTGGAACTGGCCATCTCCTGCGGGGCGAAGGTGATTAATATCCCGGATACCGTGGGCTATGCCCAACCGGATGAATTCGGTCAACTCATCGCCTATCTCCTGGAACATGTTCCCAACAGCGACAAGGCGATTTTCAGCGTGCATTGTCACAATGATCTCGGTCTGGCCGTGGCCAATACCGTGGCCGCCATTCGCGCCGGAGCGCGGCAGGCCGAGGTGACCCTGTGCGGGATCGGGGAACGGGCGGGCAATGCGGCTCTGGAAGAGCTGGTCATGGCCCTGGATGTTCGCTCCGATATCTACGGATTGAGCAACGGGATCAAAAAGGAGCAGATCTATCCCTCCTGCCGGTTGCTTTCCATGATCATCGGGCAGCCCATTCCTCCCTACAAGTCCATCATCGGCGACAACGCCTTTGCCCATGAATCGGGAATCCATCAGGACGGCGTGCTCAAGAACCGGCAGACCTATGAGATCATGACCCCGGAACATATCGGCCGGACGACTACCGACATGGTTCTGGGCAAGCATTCCGGCCGGCACGCATTGAAGGAGCGGCTGGAAGGGCTGGGATACCGACTCTCGGAAGAACATCTGGATATTGTTTTTGCAGCCTTCAAGAAGCTGGCTGACAGGAAAAAGGAGGTCTTCATCGAGGACATCGAGGCCGTGGTCCTGGAGGAGATTTTCAGATTGCCGGACAAGTACAAACTGATCTATCTGAGTGCCATGTCCGGCAACATGGCCATCCCCACGGCAGTGATCAAGATGGACGTCGACGGCACGGAAAAGCAGCTTGCCGGATTCGGAGAAGGGCCCATTGATTCGGTCTTCAACACCATTTCCCAGCTTGTCGGCAAGCACCCTGATCTGCTCAGGTACAGCGTCAACGCCATCACCGGAGGGTCCGACGCTTTGGGCGAGGTCACGGTCAAGTTGGGTGAAAGCGAGAAAACAGCAGTGGGCAGAGCCTCTGACCCTGACGTGATCATCGCCAGTGCCAAGGCGTATATCAATGCCCTCAACCGATTGGCAAAAAAGGAAGAAGAGGAGATAAAATGCACCAGACCTTAGCGGAAAAAATTCTTCAGGCCCATTGTCGGGAAGCGATCACCGGGCCGGGGCAGATCGTGCAATGCGAAATATCCATGGCCCTGGCGAACGACATCACCGCGCCCCTGGCCATCAAATCCCTGAAGGCCATGGATGTGGACAGGGTTTTCGATACGACCAAGGTGGCCCTGGTCTGCGATCACTTTACCCCGAACAAGGACATCGCCTCGGCCGAACAGGTCAAGCTGGTCCGCGAATTCGCCCAGGCCCAGGGAATTGTCCACTATTACGAAGGGGGCGAGGTCGGTGTGGAGCACGCCCTGCTCCCTGAACTGGGCATTGTCGGTCCCGGGGACATCGTGGTCGGCGCGGACAGCCATACCTGCACCTATGGCGGGCTGGGTGCGTTCGCCACGGGACTCGGAAGCACGGACGTGGCCGCGGCCATGGCCCTGGGAGAGACCTGGTTCAAGGTTCCCGAGACCATCCGGGTGGAGATCACCGGAGAATTGGGTCCGTTTGTCACCGGCAAGGATGTGATCTTGAACCTGATCGGCAGGATCGGGGTTTCCGGGGCCCTGTACAAGGCCCTGGAATTCGGCGGCTCCGTGGTCGAGGCCATGGAGGTGGAAGGGCGGATGACCATGGCCAACATGGCCATCGAGGCCGGGGGCAAGGTCGGGCTCTTCCCCGCGGACGAAACCACCCTGGCCTATGTCCGTGAGCATGGGCGGCTGGGTGATCAGCCGCTCGCCCCTGACAGCGATGCCACCTATGCCCGGGTGGTGCATATCGATGTGACCGGGATGGAACCCCAGATCGCCTGTCCCCATCTTCCAGACAACGTCAAGCCGGTCAGCGAGGTTCGCGGCATTACCGTGGATCAGGTGGTTCTGGGGTCGTGCACCAATGGCCGGATCTCGGACCTGCGCCGGGCCGCCCGGATCATCAAGGGACGCAAGGTGGCCAAGGGCGTGCGTTTCGTGGTTCTGCCGGCCACGCCCGGGATCTACAAGCAGGCCCTTAAAGAAGGACTTATCGAGACCTTCATGGATGCCGGCGCCATTGTCGGTCCCCCGACCTGCGGCCCCTGCCTCGGCGGGCACATGGGCATCCTGGCCGGAGGCGAGCGGTGTCTGTCCACAACAAACAGAAATTTCAAGGGCCGCATGGGAAGTCTCGAGGCAGAAGTCTATCTGGCCGGACCGGATGTTGCCGCGGCCACGGCCATTGCCGGGGAGATCGTTCATCCGGAAAAGGTTTAACAGCGGTGTTAGGTTTTAGGTGTTAGGTTTTAAGGTTTATAGCTGGTTAAAAGGGTTAAGGGTTAAGGGGTAAGGCGTTAGGGAGATATGCTAACGGAGTGAGGTGAGCAGATCGTACGCGTCGCTGCCGGGAGACCGGGAACAGTGGTCTGTGACCTAACACTTACAACCTAACACCTAAAACCGTATTTAAAAAAGGAGCAACAATGCATTTCTCCGGACAGGTACATAAGGTTGGTGACCATATCGATACGGATGCCATCATACCGGCGCGGTTTCTGGTCACTTCGGACGTCAAGGAACTCGGGGCCTCCTGCATGGAAGGTCTGACTCCCGGATGGGTGAACCGGGTCAAGCAGGGCGATATCCTGGTGGCTGGCGAGAATTTCGGATGCGGTTCCTCACGGGAACACGCCCCCCTGGCCATTCTCGGCGCGGGCATACCCGTAGTCGTGGCCCACAGCTTTGCGCGTATCTTTTACCGCAACGGGTTCAACATGGGGCTTTTGCTCCTGGAAGTCGGCGATCAGATCGATGGGATCGAAGATGGGGACGAGCTCGACATCCAGGTCGAGGAAGGGGTCATCAAGAACGTCACCAAGGGCACCGAAATCAGATTCCAGCCCATCCCCGCATTCATGCAGGAACTCCTGCAAGGGGGAGGGCTTATCGAATACGTGAAACGGCAGAAGTCGGCGTAGGAGATAGAAAAGTGCGCAGTGCACTACAGTACGCAGGGCACAGTGCGCAGTGCACAGAAAAAGCAGGAACAGCGGTTTTAAATGACAGGTTTTAGGTGTTAGGCTTTAGGTTTTAGGTTGTAAAGTCTTTAAAAAAACCAGTATGTTATTATGAATATAAACCTAAAGACCATCTGATTTTGTCTTTTCTGCGCACTGCGCACTGTGCACTGCGTACTTTATGAACTGTGTACTTTATGAACTGCGCCCTGTGTACTTCCATCTTATATCATTTCATATGTTTCGAGGACAATCATGCAAAAAAATATATGTCTTCTTCCTGGTGACGGGATTGGTCCGGAGATTGTCGGACAGACCGTGAAGGTGCTTGAGGCCGTGAATGAACGGTTCGGCCACTTGCTGACCACTGAGACCGCGCTGATCGGCGGGGCGGCCATCGATGCAAAGGGCGTTCCCCTGCCAGATGAGACCGTGGAGGCCTGCAAACGGTCCGATGCGGTTCTGCTCGGTGCGGTGGGCGGTCCCAAATGGGACGAAATCGAGCGGGACATCCGCCCCGAACGCGGGCTTTTGGCCATCCGCAAAGAGCTGGGGCTGTTCGCCAATCTGCGTCCGGCCATGCTCTTTCCGGAACTCGCCCAGGCCTCTTTTCTCCGGCCCGATATCGTGGCCCGGGGGATCGACATCATGGTCATCCGGGAGCTCACCGGGGGGATCTATTTTGGGCAGCCCAAGGGATTTGAGTCCAGGGATGGGGAAGAGGCCGCCCTGAACACCATGGTCTACAAACGCTCCGAGGTGGAACGCATCGCCCGGATCGGTTTCGAGACGGCCATGAAGCGGGGCAAGCGACTCTGCAACGTGGACAAGGCCAATGTCCTCGAGGTCTCCCAGCTGTGGAGGGAAACCGTGATCCGTATTGCAGCCGACTATCCCGAGGTGGAACTCTCCCATATGTACGTGGACAACGCAGCCATGCAGCTGGTGCGCGATCCCTCCCAGTTCGACGTCATTGTCACCGGCAACCTGTTCGGGGACATCCTTTCGGACGAGGCAGCCATGCTTACCGGGTCCATCGGCATGCTCCCCTCGGCCTCCCTGGGCTCGACCGGTCCCTGTCTCTACGAGCCCATCCATGGCTCGGCCCCGGACATTGCCGGGCAGGACAAGGCCAATCCTTTGGCGACCATCCTTTCGTTGGCCATGATGTTTCGTTATTCTTTCGATATGCAGGACGAGGCCCGGGCTGTGGAACAGGCTGTCAGAAATGTCCTTGAGGCCGGATACCGTACCGGCGATATCATGGAAGAGGGACGAACCCAGGTCGGCGGTGAGGAAATGGGGGATCTTGTGGCGGAAAGGGTGTAAAAATGGAGACAGGAGGCAGGAGAAGGGATACGGGAAAAAAAGACCCCTTTTTCGTTCGAGTAGTGTCTCTATAACATTCCAAGATGATTTGTTAATTCAGAAGGCAGGATACAGGGCAACGTGACGCCCTGCATCCTGCCTTCGTTTTGTGCCGGGGTCTGAAACTGGTACGTTCAAAGCTCATTCAAACGGTTGAGCCATGTGAACAAATCAGCCCTGTAGCAGCCCTGTTGTCGGGTTTGGCATCAAATTTTCCCCCGTTCCCGGCCTTTGGCCGTGCTTTATCTTTTCTTGGTGATCGTTTATCCGTCATGTTCATGAAACAGATCCTTGTCTATTCCCTCATCTGTCTGCATCTTGTTTCCCTCTCCTCCTGCTCCACCCGGGAGATCATTTCCGTGACCACGGCAACGATTTCCGGGGATATCATGGCACCGGGGCGTCTGGTTCTTCGCAAGGGCGTCTACTATGTCTCCCATCCACAGGTTGTGGCTGCTCGGCTGAAGGAATTCGCCGGCATGCTCGATCGGTTCCGGAAGGCGGTTACCCCAGAGTGGGGCGAGAAGGAGACCAAAGAGCCAACCCCGACGACGTATGTAAAGTACACCCAGAACTACAAGGCCCGGGCCTGGGTGGATTTCGACAAGGGGATCGTTACCGTGGAAACAGTGGATGACAAAGAGCCCGAGTCGAGTCTGTGCGAGGCCATTGTCACGGTATTGCTCACACCCAACGATCCCAGAGGAGTGGATCTGTATTCGGACAGGTCCGTGGTTCTCGGGGAGACTCCCTTCTTATACAATGAGGTGCTTGACAGGGATGGCCAGCCGATTCGCTGGGAGTGGCGGGCCAATCGGTTTGCCGATGTCCTGGTCAGCGAGAAGATGCAATCGCGGAAAATTACCGCCCAGGGACACAGGCGGACCGTCCATTATGTGAACATTCCCATGGTCAAGGATCATCTCATGGTTCGCGCCCGGAAATTCAGGCCCCATGTTCTGGAATGTGCCAGGCTCTACAAGGTCAGTCCCAATCTGATCTATGCGATCATGAAGACGGAGAGCGATTTCAATCCCTTTGCCGTCAGCCATGTCCCGGCCTACGGGTTGATGCAGATTGTTCCGGCGACCGCCGGTCAGGATGTGTCCGGGTTTCTGGGTGACAGCCAGGGGGTTCCCTCCCGAGATTTTCTGTTTGAGCCAGGGAACAACATCCGGTACGGGGCGGTCTACCTGCACATTTTGAACTACAAGTACCTGGCAAAGATTACCGATCCGGTTTCCCGTGAATACTGCGTCATTGCAGCATACAACGGAGGGGCCGGTTCCGTGCTCAAGACCTTTTCCCGTGATCGAGACCGGGCACCCGAAAAGATCAACCGCATGCATCCGGGGGACGTGTACAGGACCCTGGTGGCCGATCTTCCGGCCCGGGAGACGAGACGGTATGTTCAGAAGGTCGTTTCGGCCAAGAAGGAATTTGTCAAGTTGTAGGGGCGGTTTTAAGTTTTAGGTTTTAGGTGGTTAGGAAGGAAAGACAAAAAGTACGCAGTGCACAAGTACGCAGTGCACAGTGCGCAGTGCGCAGAAAAGACAAAATTATATGGCCTTTAGGTTTATATTCATGACACGATACTGCTTTTTCTGAAGATTTTACAATCTACCACCTACCACCTACAATCTACCACTTAAAACCGCTGTTTCTGCTTTTTCTGCGTACTGTGCACTGCGCACTGCGTACTTCAAGCACTGCGTACTCCATGTGTATTTTTTTCCCAAACGATAATCAATGAAGTGCTGGCTTATGAATCATACTGAATCGTGCACGTTGTTCGGGGTGTGGAACGGGGTGCGGTATGCCGGTGAATCCTTGGAAACTCTGCCTGCCGAGACCAAGGCCATTCTTCTTGAACTCTGCGAGATGAGCAGGGGGATACCCGGTGTGAAGATGAATTGTCTTCTCGGATGGAAGGGTTTTTTTCTGATCGGCCAGGGGGCCGACCCGGTGGACATGGCCCGGGCCTATGCCTGCAGGATTCAGGAGACATCCTGCGGCAAATGCCTGCCGTGCCGTGCCGGGACGCGGATCATTGCCGATCTGTTGACCAGGATCTGCGACGGGCATGGCCGGGAGCAGGACATCGCTGCCATCGAGCGGATGATCGAGGTGGTTCGGGCCGGTTCCATGTGCGAGATGGGGCATCAGTCCATTGTCACGGTCAGGGTTCTCATGGACGAGTTCCGAGATCGATTCGTGGACGCTGTGGTGAATCCATTTCGCAGATCACGGGGAAGGTATGATTTCAAGGTTACCGCTCCGTGTATCGAGGCCTGTCCCGTGCATCTGGATGTTCCCGGATATATCGAGTTCATCCGTTCGGGGCGCTATGCCCAGGCCCTGGACGTGATCCGGGAACACAACCCTCTGCCTGCTGTGTGCGGGCGGGTATGCGTGCGATTCTGCGAACAGGCCTGCCGACGGGGTATGCTGGACAATCCCGTGGACATCAAACATCTCAAGCAATTCGTCTCGGATGTGGAGCTGGAGGCGGCCGTGCGTCCTGGGAGGGTTCCAGGTGATGTCTCGCCTCAAGCGGGCCGGGTGGCCATTGTGGGGAGTGGTCCCGCCGGGATCATGACCGCCTATGTTCTGCTCCAGCGCGGGCATCAGGTCACCCTGTTCGAATCCATGGAAGAGCCCGGCGGCATGGCGGCTTTGGGGATTCCCGACTACCGACTGCCGCGCAATATCCTGCGCGAGGAAATCAGGGTCATCGAGAACATGGGGGCGACCATCCGTTACTCGACCACGGTGGGCAGGAATGTCAGCCTTCAAACGCTGCACACCGAGTTTGATGCGGTTTTTTTGGGCATCGGCACGCAGAATGGTCGTCCCATGGGTATTGCCGGGGAAGATGAACATCCACCCGGTTACATGCTTGGGGTGGAATTCCTGCGCCGGATCAATCTGGGTAAGCTGGCGCGCCGGGGCAAAAAGGCCCTTGTGGTGGGTGGTGGGAACGTGGCCATGGACTGTTCCCGTTCGGCCCTGCGCCTCGGGTTCGACGAGGTGCATCTGGTCTACAGACGGGACCGGGCCGCCATGCCCGCGGACAAGGTGGAGATTCACGAGGCCGAGGAAGAAGGTGTGAACTTCCATTTTCAGGTCAATCCGGTGCGCATCCTCTGCGAAGAAAACGGGGTGACCGGGGTGGAATGCGTGCGCATGAAGCCGGGAAAGCCCGATGCAAAAGGCAGACGCAGGCCCGAGCCCGTCTCCGGTTCTGAATATGTCATTGCCTGTGACATGGTCATCCCGGCCATCGGGCAGAGCATGGACATATCCTGGATGGAAAAAGATTGTGCCCTCGAGATGACACGCTGGAAGACCCTCCAGGTCGATCCCCTAACCATGGCGACCAATGTCTCGGGCATTTTTGCCGGAGGTGACTGCACCTCGGGGCCGGCCACCCTGGTCGAGGCCCTGGCGGCCGGAGAACGGGCTGCAAGGACCATAGATCAATATATCCGGGGTATCCCCCCTGCCATGGAAAAAGACGAGCAGCTCAGTTTTTTCTACAATCTCCTGGCACGGCTGGACAAGGACGTGATCGACCGGCCGGCCCGGGGATTCGACAGGATGAAAATGCGTGAACGCAATGTGCAGGAACGGATCAGAGATTTTGATCAGGTGGAAAAGAGCATCTCTCCTGAAGACGCCCTGCTCGAGGCGGACAGATGTCTGCGGTGCTATCGAATCGTGATGATCGGCAGGGAAGGGGATCGTACCCATGGACAGTAAAAGAGAGATGACCACACATATTTCCATCACTCTGAACAACATCCCCTGTACGGGACAAAGGGAACAGACCATCCTCGAGGTTGCCCGGGCAAACGGGATCCATATTCCGACCCTGTGCTATCATGAGCGGCTCAAGCCCATTGGCTCGTGTCGTTTGTGCCTTGTGGAGGTTCAGGGAAGCGCATCGCCGGTTGCCGCATGCACCACCCCGGCCCGATCCGGCATGGTCGTTCGGACCCACACCCCCGAACTGGAAAAACTCCGCCGGGATACCCTGCTTCTGCTGCTCATGGACCACCGTCTGGACTGCGATACCTGTGAACTGGACGGGGAATGTCAGCTTCAGGAACTGGCCCGGCGCTATGGGATCACCCAGGCGGAGATCGATGAACTGGGCTTTTGTCCCGTCCCCAAGGGGCCGACAACCTATGGGGCAACCCCCCTGATCACCTATCATCCGGACCGGTGCATCCTGTGCGGTCGGTGCGTGAAGGCCTGCGAGGAAATCAGCGGCCAGTCCGTTCTCTCCTTTATCGGCCATGGGGCGGAGACCACGATCGGCCCGGCTGTCAGGGATATACGGGGCGCGGATGAATGTCTTTCCTGCGGGGAATGTCTGTCCGTCTGTCCGGTCAACGCCCTGACCCCGACCCATGGTGGGGACACGATGCCCGTCGGGGTGAAGATGAAGAAGGTCAGAACGGTCTGTCCCTATTGCGGATGCGGCTGTGAAATGGACCTTCGGATTCAGGAGGACCGCGTCCAGGGCGTCAGCTCCTGCCGGGGAGGGGTCAATGACGGTTCCCTGTGCGCCAAGGGACGGTTCGGCCTCGGATTTATTCATTCTCCCGAGCGGATAACCGCCCCCCTGATCCGCGAAAAGGGAGGTTTCCGCACGGCCTCATGGGACGAGGCCCTGGCCCATGTCGCCGAACGGCTGCATGCGATCGCACGGGATCACGGCCCGGATTCCCTGGCCGGTCTGAGTTCGGCCAGATGCACCAACGAGGAAAACTATCTGTTCCAGAAACTGTTTCGAACGGTTGTCGGAACGAACAACGTGGACCATTGTGCCCGACTCTGACACGCTCCCACTGTGGCCGGTCTGGCCGCAGCACTGGGGAGCGGGGCCATGACCAATTCCATGGCCGAGATCGAGGAGACCGACTGCATCCTGGTCGCCGGGAGCAACACCACGGCCACCCATCCGCTGATCGCGGCTCAAATCCGCAGGGCCGTGGATCGAAAGGGGGCCAAACTCATTGTCGTCGATCCCCGCAAGGTCGACCTGGTCCGGTTCGCCCATGTCTGGCTGCGTCCCCGGCCGGGCACGGATGTGGCCTGGATCAACGGGATGCTTCATTTTATTTTCAAGGAAGGATTGTGGAACGAGTCCTTTGTGCGTGAACACTGCACCGGACTGGAAAAACTGCAAGACATGGTGCGCGACTATCCCCCGGACCGGGTGGCGCGGATCACCGGGATACCGGCGGACGATCTGGTTCGGGCCGCGCTTGTGTATGCCCGTTCCTCCCGGGCCATGATCCTGTACACCATGGGCATCACCCAGCATGCGCGCGGCACGGACAACGTCAAGAGCCTGGCCAATCTGTGCCTGGCCTGCGGGCAGATAGGGCGTCCGGGAACCGGGATCAATCCCCTGCGCGGGCAGAACAACGTGCAGGGGGCCTGTGACATGGGGGCCCTGCCCGACGTTCTGCCCGGATATGTCCCTGTGGGATCGGAGCAGGCGCGTCAGCTGGCTGAAATCAGCGGATATGCAGGTGTTTTGCCCCGGAAACCGGGTCTGCACGCTCCCCGCATGTTCGAGGCGGCCAGCGCCGGAAAGATCAGGGCCATGTACATCATGGGAGAGAATCCCGCCTTGAGCGAGGCCGATGGCGACCAGGTGATCAAGGGGCTTGCAAGCCTCGATTTTCTTGTGGTCCAGGATCTCTTTCTCACGGAAACAGCCCGCCACGCCCATGTGATTCTGCCGGGGGTGAGTTTTGCCGAAAAAAACGGGACCTTCACCAACACCGAACGGCGGGTTCAGCGTGTGCGCAGGGGTATCCCTCCCGGAAACGGATTCCGGTCGGAGTGGAAAATCATCACCGAACTGGCCAGAAACATGCTTCGGCGCATGGGCAGGAGCAAGGAGCTTGCTGCCTGGAATCATGAATCGGCCTGGGATGTGTTCGAGGAAATCCGGGCCCATGTGCCGAGTTATGCGGGAATAAGCTACGGGCGGCTGGAAGAGGAGGGGGGTCTGCAATGGCCCTGTCCCACGGCGGAACATCCGGGCACGCGTTTTCTGTACGCCCGGGGTTTTCCCGGGGGCAGGGCGCGTCTGTTCCCTATTGCATACCGTAAGCCCCTGGAAACGCCCGACACCGACTATCCCCTGTATCTGACCACGGGAAGGTCGAGATATCATTACCATACCGGAACCATGACCCGCCGTTCTGAGGATCTCGACCGGATGGCCCCGGAGGAACGGGTCGAGATCCATCCCGATGACGGCAAACGGCTCGGCCTGATCGATGGTGACCATGTCCGGATCACCTCCCGCAGGGGATCGGTCACTGCCTCCTGTGTGCTCACGGATCGCTGCGCCCCGGGCCAGGTTTTTGCAACCTTCCATTTCAGGGAGGTACCCGTCAATCGCCTGACCAGCGATGTCACAGACCCCGATTCAGGCATCCCGGCGTTCAAGGAATGTGCGGTACGGGTGGAGAAGGTTCACGGTTTTACGTTTTCATCGTAGGGGCGTACCTTGTGTCCGCCCAAAATCCTGTCAGGATCATTCTGAGATACAAACAAACCAGGTCCGCACCCAGAAAAGGATGCGGACCTCGCGTATTTGTTCGTTGGAATCGGGATTCCAGCCTAGCTGGTCAGGTCGATTCTGTGGAAGCGTTTTTTACCCGCCTTGAGGAGCAGACTGCCATCCTGGACGTGGGCAGGAGTGATGATCTCGTCGAAATTGTCCACCTTGGTGCCGTTGATGCTCGCCCCGCCCTGTTTGATGAGTCGCTTGGCCTCGCCGCCGGAGGCGCAGAGTCCTGTCATCTGAAAGAGCTTGAACGCGGTAATGCCCGCTTCGAGTTCCGAAGCCGGGATCGTTGAGCCGGGAACCGCCTCTTCGGTGGACTTGGCTGTGCGGGGGATGGTGCTCGAGGGCAGCAGGGTGACGGGTATTTCTCGGGACCCGAACATGGATGCGGCCGCCGCCTGGGCCTTGTCCGCCTCTTCCCGGCCGTGGGCCAGTTTGGTGGCCTCATAGGCGAGGATGGTCTTGGCCTGGTTGATGGCCGCGTCTTCGATGGTCTCGACTTCCTCGATCTCTTCCAGGGGGAGCAGGGTGAACAGCTTCATGAATCTGGCTACGTCCGCATCCTGGGTGTTCACCCAGAACTGGAAGTATTCGTAAGGGGAGGTCTTTTCCGGATCGAGCCAGACCGCGCCCTGGGCCGTCTTGCCCATTTTGGAGCCGTCGCTCTTGGTGATCAGGGGGAAGGTCATGCCGAACACGGTTTCCTGGCGCATCTTGCGGGTCAGTTCGATCCCGGCGACAATGTTGCCCCACTGGTCGGACCCGCCCATCTGCATGCGGCATCCATAGGTGTCGAAGAGATTCAGGAAATCATAGGACTGCAGGAGCATGTAGTTGAATTCGATGAAATTGAGGCCTTCCTCGGAATTGAGCCGCTGCTTGTAGCTTTCGAACTTGATCATTCGGTTGACGCTGAAGTGACGGCCGATATCCCGGAGAAAGGGGATGTATTCCAGCTTGGCCAGCCAGTCGGCATTGTTGACCAGGAGGGCCCTGTCCTCGGAGAAGTCCAGAAAGTTGGACAGCTGGCTCTTGATCCCGGCCACGTTCTGCTTGATGGTCTCGTAGGTCATCATCTGCCGCAACTCGCTCCGACCGCTGGGATCGCCGATCCGGGCAGTGCCCCCGCCCACCAGGGCGATGGGACGGTGACCATGCCGCTGCATATGGGTCAGGGACATGATCGGGATGAGATGTCCCACGTGCAGGCTCGAGGCGGTGGGATCGAACCCTATATAACAGGTCGCGTTGCCCGCCTCGATATACTCGGCAAGTTCCTTGTCATGGGTGGTGTTCTCGATAAATCCCCGTTGTGTGAGTTCTTCAAGCACGTTCATCTGATCGTTCTCCTTGGCAATAAAAAAGGCCGTGTTCGCGTCACGGCCTCCTGGGAACATATATGACCGCAACTGGGTGGTGTGCGGCCTTTGGGTTCAGGTCAGCATACCCCCGACATCATGTTCATACGGTAATAATAGTATGGGTACGCGATACCGGAGATGTGCATGTCGATTGTGTGGTTGAAATTGATCGGTTGAAACCCGGTCTGCATAGGCGGAGAGACGGTGTATGTCAAGAAAGAGCGGTTTTAGGTGTTAGGTTTTAGGTTTTAGGTTTTAGGTCCTTTCCCGTCTCCCGTCAGCTCTGCATAAGGTCTGCTAAGGCTCGCAAACTCGCTAAGCATTCACTTTTCCCTTTTCCCGTCCTAACCACCTAACACCTAAAACTTAAAACTTAAAACCTAAAACCGTAGTTACCCCATCGGCGTATTGGGAACCAATGTCCATATCCCGCACGGGCAGGCATCCGCGCAAAAGCCGCATCCGATGCACCGCTTGGGGTCGGAGACCATTTCGAAGTCTCCGTTGTCCAGGGCGTTTCTGGAGATGGCTTCCTGCGGGCAGATGGCCACGCACAGGCCGCAATCCCTGCACGAGCCGCAGGAGGAGCATTCCTCGGCGCAGCGGTCAAGGGATTCAAACTCTGTGACCCTGGGATTGAAATATTCCAGGGTCATGCGGGAGTAGTCGATCATTTCCGACTGTTCCCCGTCTCTCTGAACGTATTCGAGGCTGGTGGCCGTATGTTCGAGCATGGTAGCGGGATCGCCCGTGGGGCGACTGCCCGTGAGCATGGCGTCGATGGCCAGGGCCGCCCGTCTTCCCGCGCCGATGGCGTCGGTGATCAGGCCGGGTTTGACGATATCCCCGATGGCGAACACCTTGGGATCAGTGGTCTGGAAAACGTCGTTCACCGTTATCCAACCCCGTTTAGTGGCAACGGTCCTGGGAAGGAAGGAGAGTTCGGGCTGATCGCCGATGGACACGATGACCATGTCCGCGGGTACGAGTTCCCCGGTGGTCAGCACGACACCCTGGTCCGTGATTTCTTTGGTGAAGCAGGGATATTTGAACACGGCCCCGTATTTTTCCGCCTCTTCGCGTTCCTTGCCAAAGGATGCGGGTTCCTGGATGTCGATGAGGGTGATGTCCCTGCACCCGAGACGCCCGGCCTCTGTGGCCACGTCGCAGCCCACATTGCCCGCCCCGATAATGACCACCTGCTTGCCGGGTTGGATGGTCCCGGCCTTGGCTTGTTTCAGGAAATCAAGGGCCGTGATCAGATGTTCCTTGCCTGGTACGGGCAGAGTTCTCGGCGAAGACGCACCCGAGGCCACGACCACGAAATCGAAGTCGCTCTGGAGCTCGGCGAATTTTTCAGCGCTCATGTCTTCTTCGAGCTGGACGTGCTCGATGACCTCCCTGACCCGGGCGAGCTCCGCCTCCAGGACCTCTCTGGGAATGCGTGATTCCGGAATGGCCGAGGTGATCTTGCCGCCAAGGGACGTGTCCCGGTCGAATACGATCACGTTGTGCCCGGCAAGGCGCAGCTGCCAGGCAACGGATATTCCAGCCGGACCGCCGCCGATGACCGCAATTTTTTTGTCCGTGCGTGGGGGAAGTTCGGGCATCCTGGCCTCGATGGACTTTTGGCCCAGGACATGGACGTCAATGGGGGACATGCGCTGGATCTGCCGGGTGCAGTTCTGCATGCACAGATTGGGACAGAGATACCCGCACACCGTGGCCGGAAAGGGGGTGTATCTGAGGGCCATGTCAATGGCCTGTTCAAGGTTGCCTTCCCGGATCAGCTGCCATCGCTTTTGAACCGGGATGCCCGTGGGACAGCTGGCCTGACACGGAGCCATGTACTTGTGGTTTTCCCACACAGGAACGAATCGGCGCAGGGTGTCCGTTGTGATCAGCGGAATGGGCGAGCGGTCGAGGTCGGTCAGGTCACCCACAAGTCCGCCGCGACCCAGCTCCTGGTCCCAGACATTGCGATGAAATTCGGCCATGGAGAGATGACGCTTTTCGACCTTTTCAAAGGGAAGCCGGGCCTCGATGATCTGCCACTCATCCCGGTTTGTCAGCTGGTCGATGATTCCGGGCTGGTCGATCCGGTCGGCAAAGATGTTGATATTGGCCGACAGCCAGTCCCAATTGGCATCATCCATGGGCACGAGCTTGGCATCGGCCTCACTGAATCCCTGGATGGGGCCGCGAAAATAGATTTTCCCTCCGACCATGCCCACACAGGGGCGATAGCCCAGAACATTGTCCGGTGTCTGAGCGTCGATCCCGCAGACAACCGCGATGCCCCCGGCCATGAATTCAGCGAAATAATCGCCCGCCGATCCCTTGATCCACAGCTCGGGCGGATCGAACCGGGGATTGCGCTTGGTCATGGTCATGCCCCGGGCCCCGATGGAACCGTCCACAAAGATCCTGCCCTGGGCCATGCCGTTGGCCGCGCCGTTGGAGGCGTTGCCCCGGACCGTGATCTCGGCCCCGGCGTTCAGCCAGCCGATGTCATCCGAGGCCGGGCCATGGATGTCGATAAAGGTCCCGGGGAATCCCATGGATCCGGTCCGCTGGCCCGAAGATCCGGTGATGGTGATATGCACGGGTTCCTGCTCGCTCACCGGAAGTCTTCCCCCGATACCGTGCTGACCCAGTGCCTCGACTTCGAGAATCCGGGCACCCGTGTTCACGGCGTTCTGGATCTGTTCCTCCAGGATGCGGGATTCAATGCGCTCGCCGTTTTGCAGGCCTGATATATGTATTGTTTTTGTCATGGTAAGGGCTCGGTGGGTTTCGAGTTTTTAATTTCGCACTGCGCAGTAGGAAGTGCGCAGTACACAGTGCGCAGTGCGCAGGTAAAAACCGATTCGTTCATGGTCGCGGTATATGGCGGAATATGTATTTATGTGGGGCGCAGCGCTTGTTTGCACTCGCCTCCCGGGGCTCGTTCAAACGGGCAATTCGTGAATTGCCCCTACGGAGTTTCCGGGATTGGTGCATGGTGGAGATATTTCGGAAGCACCCCAACTGCGCACTGTGCACTGTGCCCTGCGCACTTTATTTATACCACATACTTGATGCTCAATCGATCCGCTGCCGATTTGTCGTTGATGCCCAGGCCGTCGGACATGCCGATGGGCAGGGAGGTGGACCGGCCCAGGGGGGCGATGATTTTTCTGAGTTCCGTATCAAAGCTCAGGTAGGTTTCAACGACCCGCTCGGCCACCTTTTCCGGGTCCAGGCGGCGGTAGATCCGCGGGTCCTGGGAGGTGATCCCCTTGGGGCAGACCCCGATATTGCACACGTTGCACCGGTCGGACTCCGATCCCAGACAGCCGGCCGCGGCCTGCATGATGTATTTGCCGATCTGGATGCCGCTCGCCCCGAGCATGATCAATGCCGCGGCATTGGCGGCCAGGTTGCCGTTTTTCCCTATGCCGCCCCCGGCAAAGATGGGGATTTCGTTCTGTTTGCCGAGCCGGGCCAGGTTCAGATAGGCGTCGCGAATGTTCGAGGCGATGGGATGACCCATGTGGTTCATGGATACGTTGTAGGCCGCGCCGGTTCCTCCGTCCTCCCCGTCGATGGCCAGTGCGCTCGCGTAGGGGTTGCGGGTGAGATTGTTCAGCACCGCCAGGGAGGTGGAAGAGGCCGAGATCTTGGGATAGACCGGGACCCGGAATCCCCAGGCCATGCTCATGGACTGGATCATCTTGGCCACGGACTCCTCGATGGAATACTGGGTCTGATGGGTGGGCGGGCTCGGAAGACTGACCCCCGCAGGGACCCCGCGAATGGCCGCGATGAGTGTATTCACCTTGTGCCACATGAGCAGACCGCCATCGCCGGGCTTGGCCCCCTGACCGTATTTGATCTCGATGGCACAGGGGTCTTCTTTCATGTGTGGAATGGCATGGATGATCTCGTCCCATCCGAAATACCCGCTGGCGATCTGCAGGATCACATATTTGAGGAACCGGGAGCGCAGCAGTCTGGGCGGGCAGCCGCCTTCGCCCGTGCAGATGCGCACGGGCATGCCCATCTCCTCGTTCAAATAGGCCACACCCATCTGCAACCCCTCCCACATGTTCGGGGAAAGAGCGCCAAAGGACATTCCGCCGATGACCAGAGGGTAGATTTCGCGTACCGGCGGGGCCCATCCCTTTTCCTGAAAGGTTTGCAGTCCTTCTTCGGGCGGAAGCACGCGACCGAGCAGAGTGCGCAGGTTGAATTCATGCCGCCCGGCATCAAGGGCCGGGTCCGTGAGCATGGAAATGCGGATGAACTTGATCCGGTCGAGCAGTGAATCGCTGTCATTGCGCCTGCCGCCCCGGGTTCTGGGCTTGCCACCGATGTTCTTGTGAAAGCCGAGTTTGTCCTTTTCATCGTTGCGCCGGGGCATGATCGCCTGGTTGGGACAGACCATGGAACACATGCCGCAGCCGATACAGGAGAAGGCCGGATCGGTCTTCTGCCTGATCCCGTAATAGATGGAAAATTCGTTCTTGGGCGGGGTCAGGAGCCCGATGGATGTTTTGACCTCTCGCTTGCGAAAGACCCCGAGTTCGATGGCCTTGACCGGACAGACCGTGGTACACTGGCCGCACAGGGTGCACTTGGCCATGTCCCAGTCGATCTGCCAGGGAAGGTCCTTGGGGCTTAGTGTTGAAGGTGTAATGGGTCTGTTTGACGGCATATGCGGATCTCCTGGAGGGTTGGGGGTACGATCACGGTGTCGAGATGCATGGGCTGGATGTCCTTTTTGACATCCCTGTCCGGAAGCACGGCATCGAGTCCGCAGACTTCCGAGGAAAAGGCGTAGATGCCCGGTTTGCCGCCCACGACACCGGGGCGAAGCTTCTTGCTGTCCTGGACCATGAACAGGGACTTGTCAGGCAGGCACCCGATGATGCAGTTGGGGCCATCGATGATCAGCTTGCGGCAGGTCGCCTTGAGCTGTTTGAGAAACGGGCCGTCCGGATGGCTGTCCAGATCCGTGTCCTGCAGGGGGGTGATGATGTGTTTGTACGCGTCGATGTCCAGGCCGAGCCGCTTGAGGGTGAAGTGCAGGATGTGGGTGAAGACCTCGGAATCGGACTGATAGCCTTCATAGCCGAGGATGTTTCGTGATTCCAGAAATTCACGGATGGGCACGAATGCGGTGTTCTCTCCATTGGTCATGGTGCAGATGCCCTGGATGAAAAAGGGATGGCAGGCGTACAGATTGATGGCATAGTTGGTATTCTGGCGGCCCTGGGCCAGGATGACCCGGGCGTAGAATTCCTTGCGGTCGAGCTGCAGATAGTTGCCCACGGCCATGGGATCGCCGAGCTCCTTGATCATGATCGTGTCCGGCCAGAAGCTGAACACCGTCATATCGTTGTTCTCCTCCCCCATGCGTCGGAGTTGAAGTCGGATACGGACCAACTCCTCCTCCTGCTTTTCCTGGGAAAGATGTTTCCAGGCCTCGGGTTTTTCATAGGCTCGGGCGAGATAGACATCCCGTTTGGGCGTTCCTGGAGGCGGATTGTCAGGAAGCCGGGTGGATGTCTTGTATTTGGTCATGAAATCGTGATCCATCATGAATTGATCGAGGCGTCTGATGCCTTGGGTGGTGAAGATGCCCGAAAGCACCGGGCAGTCTTTCAGATCTTCAAAAGGACCGCTCAGGCCGCTCAAAAAGAGGCCGACCCCTGATCCGTCATGACCTTCGCGCATGACGTCCAGGGCCTTGATGGCCAGCATGGGCGAGATCGGATCCTGGCTGGTGAGGGCGAATAAACGACACATGGATAATTTCTCCGGGGCTGATGTTTCTGGTTGCCACCAAGGGGGAATGGATTAAGTGTACCGCCGGACAGGGGGCACACGGGTGGCGGATCGGTCGGCCAATGTGACGAGCGGACCGATGATTCGTACCTGTTTATGAAACCCGAATGCGATCATCGACAGTCCGGGGTTTGCACCTACCTGCATGTCACGAGCAGATATTTTTTGAGGAGTGTATGGCATTACACGATGAAAAACAGTTCATGGTTACTCGGGAATTCGAGGGCTCCCGATTGGATGCGGCCCTGATCCTGGCCTTTCCCGACCTGGGGCTCAGAAAAAGACGTTCCCTGTGGGAGCGCATGGACATCCGTGTGCAGGATGTGCCCCGTCCCCCCTCTTTCAAGGTCCGCTCCGGGCAGATGGTTACCCTGCTGCCGAACGCGGTGAGACGTGAAGAGCAGATCGACTCCCTTGAAGACCTTCACCTCGTGACCGGCTCGGATCTCTTTGCCGCCGTGTTCAAGCCCGCCCGGGTTCACTCGGTGCGTGGAAAACGTCCGGGGAGCGTTGAAGAGGTCCTGAAGACTCTTTTTCCGGGCGAGGATGCCTTTCTGCTGAACCGGCTGGACTATCTGACCAGCGGGCTGGTGCTTGTCGGTCGTTCCCCTGCGTCCCGGTCCCTCTACCTGCATCTTCAGGAACGCGGCCTGGTTGAAAAGACCTACCTGGCCATGGTTTGGAACGAGGTGGATGAAGAGATATGCATCAAGCGGGCCATTGATTCCTCCCGTCGGAACAAGGTCCGCGTTTTAAGTACGGACACCGATGATCCGCTTCGCCATACCTGGATCACCCCTCTTGGAAAAGTCGGCGATCATACCCTGGTCCGGGCCCGCATCCACAAGGGGCAGCGCCATCAGATCCGCGCGCACCTGGCTGCAAGCGGTCATCCCATTGTCGGCGACCCCCTGTACGGGCGTTCGCCGGATATAACAAGTTCTACCATGTTTCTCCACCATCTGGAAGTTCACATGCAGGATTTTCAGGCCTTTTGTCTGCCGACATGGGATCTGGATCTGCGCGCTTTCCTCGATTGACCGGTCCCGATCCTTTGACATTTGAAAATTTTAACGAAATTGTATTATTTTGCAGCCTTGAAAAGCACCTTTTTTACAAGTTTGTAACTTCAGTCGCACAAAGTTGAAGCGTTTTCCGTTAGCTTTGCATAAGGTCTGCTAACCTCGCAAGCTCGCTAAGCATTCACTTTAGCCTTGCATAAGGTCTGCTAACCTCGCAAGCTCGCTAAGCATTCACTTTAGCCTTGCATAAGGTCTGCTAACCTCGCATTCCCTGCGTACTGCGCACTTTATCTTAACCCTTAACCCTTTCCTCTTTTTTCCCAAGGTATCTATCATGACCCGAACCATGCTGAAATCAAAGATCCACCGGGCCACCGTGACCGGTGCGGATCTGAACTATGAAGGGAGCATCACCCTGGATGCCGATCTCATGGCATTGGCCGATATCCTGCCCAACGAGCGGGTGGATGTCTGGAACGTGACCTCCGGAACCCGGCTGCATACCTACGCCATTCCCGGAACACCCGGGAGCGGAGTGGTCTGCATCAATGGCGCGGCCGCCCATCTGGTGGCCAAGGGGGATGTGGTTATCATCGCCTCCTGGCAGGAAATGGAGGATGAGCAGGCAAAAAATCATGTTCCCACGGTCGTTTTTGTCAACAAGGACAATCGGGCTGCAGACAGTGGACGGACTACGGAATGTCCTGGTCATGAGAGCTGATTTCGTCATCCTCCCTTGATTTGCCAGTGAAAAACGTGCATCTATCCGAATGGGTATCACAACTGTGTGAGCCGGGATGTCAATGAATGTTCAGCGTGGAGCAGGGAGGATGAGAGATGAAAAGGATCATTGTGCTGGTCATTGCCGGAATTTTTTTCGGCGTTACAGTCGTGCAGGCCTGTACGACGCTTCTGGTGACCAAAGGGGCCTCCAAGGACGGGTCCGTCTTTGTGGCCCATTCCGATGACAGTGAGTTCTACGCCGATCAGCGGCTCATCTATGTTCCCGCAGCCGATCACGATCCGGGTTCCATGCGTCCGGTCTATTACGACGCCTATTCCATAGGCGAACGTCCCGAGTTTCATGGGTATTTTCAGCCCAGATACGTGGGAACGGATCGCGGACCAAGCTATGTCGATCCGTATCAACCACAATCCATTCCCCTGGGATTCATCCCCCAGGTCGAGCACACCTATGCCTATTATGATGGGGATTACGCCATCATGAACGAGCATCAGGTCATGTTCGGCGAATGTACGGACGGGGCCAAGGTCCAGGCTGAGCCGGTTCCCGGCAAGCTCATCTTCTACAGTGCCGAACTCGGGCGGGTGGCGGCCGAGCGGTGCACAACCGCCAGAGAGGCCGTGGAACTCATCGGTGAACTCATCGAAACCTATGGATACTACGGCACCGGTGAGACATTGCCCATCGGCGATCCCGAAGAGGGGTGGGTCATCGAGATGGCCCCGAGTCCCGAAGGACGGGGCGGCCTCTGGGTGGCCAAGAAGATCCCTGACGGCGAGGTTTTTGTGGCCGCCAACGAGCTGCGTATCCGGGAGATCGATCCCGATGATCCGAACACGCTTTTTTCAAAGGACCTGCACGCCATCGCCAAGAAGCACGGCTGGTGGAAGCCCGAGGACGGCAAGCTCGACTGGCTGCGCACGGTGAGCGAGGGCGAATACAACCATCCCTATTATTCCCTGCGCAGGGTCTGGCGGCTGCAGTTCCGATTGGCCCCTTCCAAGAAACTTTCTCCCTGGGTCGAGGATGGGTTTACCCGGGCTTACCCCTTGACCATCAAGCCGGACCAGAAGCTGGACGTGCGCGATGTCATGAGCCTGTACCGCGATTATTACCAGGGCACGGAATTCGATCTTTCCAAGGGATTGGCCGCCGGCCCCTTTGGGTGTCCCTACCGGTATGCCGGGGGCATGGATCCCTCGGGTGACACGAGCGATCCGTCCATCAAGCGTGAAGGCGCCTGGGAACGGCCCATCTCCATTTATCGTTGCGGATACAGCTATGTGTGCCAGGCCAGGGGATGGCTTCCCGATCCTATCGGCGGGATCGTCTGGTTCGGGGCGGACCAGCCCATGAGCACCTGCTATGTGCCCTTTTATGTGGGTGCCCTGCGCGTTGCCGAGCCGTATCTGACCTGTGATACACGCCGGTTCGACCAGAACAGCGCCTGGTGGGCGTTCAATTTCGTGGCCAATTGGGCGGGACTGAAATACGAGTACATGATCAAGGATATTCAAAAGATGCAGGATCAGATCGAAACCACCGAGATCGAGGCCATCAAGGCCATGGATGCCAAGGCCCTTGATCTGTACAACCAGGATTCCCAAAAGGCACGCGAACTGCTGACGACCTTTTGTGAAAATCAGGCCAACCAGGTGGTCAGGGACTGGTGGAATTTCGCCTGGCTGCTGGTTTCCCGGTATGCCGACGGATTCATCAGTTCACCCGAGGACATGGCCAAGCCGGTCGGATATCCCAAGGATTGGTACATGAAGACCGATTGGCCCAATGGGCCGACGAGTTATGAAAAAAAGAAGTAGGGGAGTAAGTGCGCAGGATGCAGTGCGCAGGAAGGGAGACCGGAGACGCGTTAATCTTCGTAGGGGCGGACCTTGTGTCCGCCCTAATCAGCTGTTGATTGGAAAAACGCGGGGCCGACACCTTTTCGGGCTTGGCTCCGCGTTTTTGTCTGCAACCCATGCAGGGAGAATGTTATGCAGGTGATCGATCTGACCCATGTGATCCGACCGGGGATGCCCGTTTTTCCGGGAACCCCGCAGGTGAGGATTGCCCCGGCCAATACCCTTGCCGAACACGGATTTGAAGAGTGTTTCGTCTCCATGACCACGCACACGGGAACCCACATGGACAACCCTTCTCATATCCTCGGGGGACGATCCGGTCTGGACCGTGTTACTGCGGATCGGTTCCTGGGACCGGGATGCTGCGTGGATGTCCGGGGGAAAACCGCGATCGGCAAAGAGGATCTTGAGCCCCTGGAATCCCTGCTTCAGCGGGTCGATTTTCTGCTTCTGCAAACCGGTTGGGAGGAAAAATGGGGCGATCCGGCTTATTTTTCAGGATTTCCCTGTCTGACCGAGGAGGCAGCCCGGCTGCTGACCCGTTTCCATCTCAATGGCGTCGGCGTGGACGCCATCTCCATCGACCGTATGGAGGACGAGCAGCTGCCTGTTCACCACATTCTGCTCGAGCATGAGATTCTGATCGTCGAGAACCTGACCCATATGACCCAATTGCCTGCACAGGGATTCACCTTTCTGGCCCTGCCCCTGAAGATCCAGGACAGCGACGGCTCCCCGGTCCGGGCTCTGGCCATTGTGGAGTGAGCAGGGCGGTATTGCTTTACGTCTGCGGCAGGAGTTCTTCTTGCTATGCCACCAGCGTGACCAGCCAGAGGCAGAATCCCGCATAGATCCCGGCGATGACATCGTCGATCATGACCGACCATCCGCCCGGAAGCCAGGTTTCAGAGGCGCGGACCGGCCAGGGTTTTTGGATGTCAAAGATGCGGAAGAGGACAAAGCCGATGGCCAGAAGAAGGGGCGAAAGCGGGGGGAAAAAAAGATAACAGACCCACAACCCCAGAAGTTCATCAATGACCACGCATCCCGGGTCCTTCTCTTCCATGATCTTTTCGGTCCGGGCCGCTGCCAGGGCGCCGACGATAAAGACGATTCCCAGAACGAGGAACCGGTAGCCCGGTGAAAGAGGCAGAAAGGCAAAAGGGGCCAGGAACATGGCCACCAAAGACCCCCAGGTGCCTGGCGCCTTGGGGCCGTGGCCGGAAATCCACAGGGTGGCGATGTTCTTGAGAATGGTGTCGGTCAGAGAGAGATTGCTGGTCTTCATGACGGTACCTTCCGTTTTTGAGATGGTTTCGGGTTTGCTTGCGTCCCGTTTAAATGGGCCGTAAGAAAGCCCTTTTGGCACACAACGGTTCGAACATACAGAGAATGAACAATGGATGGAAGAAAAAAATGGTCCCTGGTCTGGTTCGCCTATTGTTTCTGGATGGCGGCGATCCTGGTTTTTTTGTATCAGCTGACCATCATGGCCCTGACCAATGTCTGGACCATGCTTCATATCCGGGATCTGATCGATCCGGTCAAGCTGCTCTGGATCGAGGACATTTCCTGGCCCCTGTTGCAGCATTTTTTGCAGCAGATTGTTTCCATGTCTCTGATCGGTATGTTCACCCTGTTCGGCCTGGCCGTCTATGTGCTGGCCAGGGTTTGGGAGTTTGTCGCAGCAAGGTAAATGTTGGTTCGGGGGATCGTTCAGAATGAATCAGACTAAAGATATTGAAGCATTTATTGAAACCGGCTTTCCTTTTCACCGATTGTTGGGGATCAGGGTCGACGCGATTCAGGAAGACTGTGTCCTGCTGCACATTCCCTTCAAAGAAGAACTTGTCGGGCATGCGGGTAGATCCTTTATCCACGGCGGCGTCATCTCGACCCTGGTCGATATTTGTGGAGGATTCGCCGTCTGGACACGCTGCAGCCCGGATGATTTTGTGGCCACAATAACCCTGAGTGTCGACTACCTGCGGCCGGCAACGGCCGATGATCTCTGCGCACGGGCGGAAGTCAGACTGCTGCGGAACAAGGTGGGCAACGCCCATGTGGTGGTCTGGTCCAAGGGCAGTCCCCACGTCCACGTGGCCGAGGGTCGCGGGGTGTATAATATAAGTCGGCGGAAGAAGTCGTAGATATGTTTGAACAAATCTTCAAGAATATAGATGATGTCCTCTGGAAAGAGGCGGGATGCTCCTCGGAGCTGGACTGTCCGGCCAAGACCTTTCTCGGGGCCGGGGTGAAGACGGTTGTTCTGCTTTTTGAAAAGGGCGCGCCCACCCGGAAGATCTGGTACTATCAGCTCGATCCGGGCCGCAGCCTGGGCAAGACCAATGCCTTGAACGACGACGATTTGAAGGAATTCGTCACCCTGCAGGCGGATTTTGCTGACTCGGAAAAGTCCTGGATCGTGGATGTGGCGGATATCGACACGACCACCTATGACCTGTCCGTGAAAAACCCCAATGCGCCGGAAGAAGCGCACCTTCGGGAGCCGCAGGAGATTCTGGCGGAGATCGCCGCGCTGGATGCCGAGAGTGCGGAATTGCTGGGCGAGGTGCAGACCCTGATCGTGTCCGATGGAGGGGAGTCATGACCGAAGATATTCGTTGGCAACAGCGTTTCGACAATTACCAGCGGGCCCTGGCCCGGCTGGCCGAGGCCGTGGAACTGGCTGAAAAGCGGGAGCTTTCCGACCTGGAGGAACAGGGACTCATCCAGGCATTCGAGTTCACCCATGAACTGGCCTGGAATGTATTGAAGGATTACCTGGAATACCAGGGCGTGGGCCATATCATCGGCTCCAAGGGAGCGGTCCGTTCAGCCCTTGCCAACGGTCTGATCGAAAACGGCGAGACCTGGATGTCCATGATCCTGGACCGGAATCGTTCGTCGCACACCTATGATCTGGATGTTGCCCAGGAGATAGCAGGCCGCATTCTGGGCGAGTATTATCCGGAATTTCAACGCATGGTCGAGCGGTTCAAGACGATTCTGGACGGGACCGGGGAGGCATGATGCCTTTTGGGCTGAGTGAACAGGTTTGGGAGCGAATCCGCACGGTTCTGGCAGGGCATCCCGCCGTGGAACGGGCCGTGCTCTATGGCTCACGGGCCAAAGGTTGTCACAGACCGGGATCGGATATCGACCTGAACCTGCAAGGCAAAGAGATCACACCCAAAGAACGGGACAGGATTCTTCTGGAACTGGACGACCTGGATCTGCCCTGGGTTCTGGATGTCACGGTATTGCATGAGATTACCCATGAGCCCTTTCAAGAACATATCAAACGGGTGGGCGTGGAGATCTATAGCCGCAACGCAGATCGGCCGGTAGTGGGTGGTGATGATGGATGTTGAGATAAAATTTTTTTGCGATACAGGGTGCGGCTGTTTCTGGACACCATCGATCCGCGCGAGAAGACCCTGATTTTTTGCGCTACCCAACCCCACGCCCCGGCCGTGCGAGATCTGGTCAACCAGTATGCGACCAGCAGCGATCCCAACTATTGCGCGCGGGTGACCGCCAATGACGGCGCGGAAGGGGAGCGCTGGCTGCGGGTCTTTCAGGACAATGAAAAGACCATCCCCACGGTTCTGACCACGTCCCAGAAACTTTCCACCGGTGTGGACGCCCGCAATGTCCGCCATATCGTGCTCATGCGGCCCATCAACTCCATGGTCGAGTTCAAACAGATCGTCGGCCGGGGCACCCGACTCTTCGAGGGCAAGGAGTATTTCACCATTCACGATTTCGTGAAGGCCCACGAGCATTTCAACGATGCCGAATGGGACGGTGAACCCGTGGAGCCCGAGCCGCCAGGACCGTCCGTTCCGGCTCATGAAGACTTGAAAGAGTTTGAACCGCGTCCTGCTACGGAGCGCTTGAAAAAAGAGAAGATTCGGAACAGACTGGCCGACGGCAAGGAGCGGATCATTGAGCACATGACGGCCACCAGTTTCTGGGGGCCGGACGGAAAACCCATCTCCTCGGCCCAGTTCATTGAGGCCCTGTACGGCTCCCTGCCCGAGCTGTTCAGGGATGAAGACGAGCTGAGGGCCATCTGGAGTCTGCCGGATACCCGCAGAAAACTGCTGCAGGGACTCGAGGAAAAGGGGTTCGGGACCGGGCAGCTCCGGGAGCTCGGCCGGATCGTCAACGCCGATAAGAGTGATCTCTATGACGTGCTCGCCTACATCGCCTTTGCCCTGGCGCCTGTTTCCCGTGAAGAACGGGTGAACACGCACAAGGATCGCATCTATGCCGGGTATGACGACAGGCAACAGGAATTTCTCTCCTTTGTTCTGGGCCATTATGTCGCCCAGGGCGTAGGGGAACTCGATCAGGAAAACCTGCCGGATCTGCTGGAGATCAAATACGGTTCCATGCATGATGCCAGGGCGGTTCTTGGAAGTGTGGAAATAATCAGAAACGTATTTGTCGGGTTTCAGAAGCAGTTGTATCTGCCCGTTGAATCAAGAGGATAGAGTTGCATTATGGCACTGAGTGAATTTGAACAATTTCGTTGCGAGAAACTGCTCCAGGAGTTTTGCGACCTGCAGGGGCCGCCGCCGGAACTGCATGACAAGGTAAAATGGGATTTTGAGGTGGAGCCTGGCAAACAGACCGTGGAGATGTTCGAGATACGTCCCTATTACGATGAGCCAAAGGAAAAGGTCAGGATTCCCTTTGCCAGGGCCAGGTACGTGAAGACCCAGGACCAGTGGAACGTCTATTGGATGGGTGGGAGCGGGAAGTGGATTGCCTATGAACCCTGCCTCAGTGTGCAGACCCTGGAGGAGTTTCTGGATCTGATCAAGGAAGACGTGTACTGCTGTTTTTTCGGGTAACCCGGAGATATCGGCGGATATGGGTCATGCATGCCCGTGGTCGCGGGAAGGGTAGGCTCCAGAGATGTGCAGGTTGTTGGGCGTTTCAGTCCTTTTGCGGGCGGACAGTGTCCCAGGCGAGCAGAACCTCCAGGGTTCGCGCCAGGGGCAGGCCCACGACGTTGGTGTAGGAGCCTCTGATTTCGCTGACCAGAAAGCCGCCCACTCCCTGGATGGCGTAGCTTCCGGCCTTGTCCATGGGTTCGCCCGTGGCCACATAGGCCGAAAGGATGGCCTCATCCCTCTGGGGCATGTCCACCTGGGTGACGACACTGCTATGGACGCAGCGATTGCCCGCTTTGTGCATGATGCACAATCCCGTGATGACCTCGTGGGTGGTCCCGGTCAAACCGTTGAGCATGCTCAGCGCCTCGTTTTTTGATCGGGGTTTGCCCAGGATGGTCAAACCCTGGACAACGATGGTGTCCGCGCCGATGACCACGGCCTCGGGCCGTTTGGCGGCGATCTCCTCGGTCTTGAACAGGGCCATGCGTTCGGCATAGGCGGCGGGATTCTCTCCCGGTTCGGGCGCAGGTTCCTTGGTCCTGGCCGGGATGACCTCGAAATGGATACCCAGCGAACTGAGCAGGGCCTGGCGTCTGGGCGAGGCCGAGGCCAGAATGAGCGAATCATTGGTCCTGAACGGACCGCGAATAATCAAATCAATCATGGATTGGTGAAGGATAAAAATATTAATTGTTGCACGTAGGGGCGAACCTTGTGTTCGCCCTCGCCTTTATGAACGCCTTCGCGATCTATGAACGCCTTCGCGATCTATGAACGCCTTCGCGATCTATGAACGCCTTCGCGATCGCCCTCGCCTTTATGAACGCCTCACGATCTTTTCGAACGCCTCACGATCTTTTCGAACGCCTTGCGATCCGTGTGATCGTCCTTTTGAACGTCTCACGATATTTGAACGCCCTCGTGATCACCCCAACGTTTTACATGGACACCTGATCCGCCAGCAGGGCCTGCTTCAATGCCTCGTCCAGGGTCGGATGGGCAAAGATAATCTCTTCCGCCTTTTCCCTGGTCCAGCCTTCCCTGACCGCCACCTCGCACAGGGTGATCAGATGGGAGACCCCATGGCCTGCCGCGCTGATGCCCCTGACCCGGCCCTCGGACCAGACCACCTTGATCAGTCCGGCGGCTGCGCCGTGGGACTGGCAGATGGGGTTGGCGCTGAGCATGGATGTGGAAATGTTCACCTTCTTGCCTTGGTGTGCCAGTTCCTCGGCCGTGAATCCCGTGCGGATGGCCTCGGTGGAGCCATAGATGCATCCGGGGATCGGTCCGGGGGCGTAGGGCTCCCCTGTTTCTCCCTGGATATGTCTGATCACGTATTCGGCCTGATCCGATGCCGCATGGGCGAGCAGGGTCCGGCCGTTGACATCTCCGATGGCATAGATGCTCTCTCCTGCCTGGAGAAACTCATCCGTGTCGATCCATCCCCGCGCCTGAAGGGCGATATGCGCCGCCTCCAGGTTCAGGCTCTCCGAATTGGGTTTTCTGCCCACGGCCACCAGGGCCTTGTCGGCCTTAAAAACGGTTCCATCTTCCAGGCTGATAACGGCCTGACCGTTTTCCGCCGTGATTTTTGCTACCTTCTTTCCCGTACTGATCGTCCATTTGGACCGCTTGAGGGCCGTGGCCAGAACCTTGGAGATCTCCGGGTCTTCGGTGGGCGCGACCCGGTCCATACCCTCGATCAGGGTGATCTTCGTGCCCATGCGTTCCCAGAACTGACCCATTTCCAGACCGATGGCCCCGGCCCCGATGATGGCCAGGGATGCGGGGGTTTCCGTAAGATCGAGGAGGTCCGTGGAATCGAGAATGGTCGTGTGGTCCGGCTCCATGCCGGGAAAGAACGAGGGCCTCGACCCAGTGGCCAGGATGAGCCTGGCAAATCCGTATTCCGTTTCCGTCCCGCTATTCACGATGATCGAGGAGGGAGAGGCGATTCTCGCCCGCCCCTGGATCAGATCCACGTTTGCCGTGCTCAGGGAGTTCGCAATGGCCTTGTGGCTGGCCGTGACAATGGCATTCTTGCGTTTTTGCAGGGCGGAAAGATCCACGTTCATGGAACCGGATGCCAGCCTGAGCCGTTCCTGGGCCTTGATCCCGGCAATGGGCTCGGTGGCCCCCAGAAAGAGCTTGGTCGGGATGCACCCCCAATTGAGGCAGGTTCCGCCAAGCGGGCCGGATTCCACAAGGGCGGTAGTCATCCCCGCCCGGCCAGCGGCCAGGGCGGCGGCATGTCCGCCCGGTCCGGAACCGATGATGATCAGATCGTAGCTTTGCATGGGTCACTCCGGAATCAGAGGATGGAAAACTTGTCTACAGGAGGGGCACCCACAAAAGGTGTCCCTATGATTTTTTTGCTGCGCACTGCGACCTGCGCACTTTTTCTTTATTCCTTCAACTCCATGGACCGGGCCGCCTTGACCTCGTCCAGGCGGCGGACCGGGGTGGTCACGGGTGCCTGGTGCAGGGATTCGGGATCGGTTTGTGCCCGTGCCAGGATCTCGATCAGGTCGTCCACAAAGAGATCCAGGGTTTCCTTGGATTCGGTCTCCGTGGGTTCGATCATCAGACATTCCTGCACGATCAGGGGGAAGTAGATGGTCGGGGCGTAGTGCCCTTTGTCCAGAAGCGCCTTGGCAATGTCCAGGGCCCGAATCCCGTTCTTGGCCTGGTTGACCGCCGAGGAGACGAATTCATGCATGCAGATCCGGTTGTAGGGGATCTCCAGATGGTCTTCCAGTCGTTTGCGCAGATAGTTGGCCGCAAGGACCGCATTTTCCGTGGCGTCGATGATCCCCTGTCTGCCCAGGCGGAGGATATAGGCGTAGGCCTTCAAAAAGACACCGAAATTACCGTAGAACGGGGCAATGTAGCCGATGGACTTTGGGTAGTCGTAATCCAGAAAGTACTGGCCGTCCTCCAGGCGGATGACCCGGGAGACGGGCAGATAGTCCAGGAGCCGTTTGGATACGCCCACGGGTCCGGAACCCGGACCGCCGCCCCCGTGCGGAGTGGCAAAGGTCTTGTGCAGGTTCAGATGGACCACGTCGAATCCGGCGTCGCCCGGTCTGAGTTTGCCCATGATGGCGTTGAAATTGGCCCCGTCATAATAGAGCAGGGCGTCGTGCTTGCGGGCCAGGGCCACGATCTGGGGGAGATTGCGTTCAAAGAGTCCCAGGGTGTTCGGGCAGGTCATCATGATTCCGGCCACCTGGTCGTCCATGACCGCCTCCAGGGCCACAGGGTCGATGATCCCGTCCCTGGACTCGATGGACACGACCTCGAATCCGGCAATGGTCGCCGAGGCCGGATTGGTGCCGTGGGCCGAGTCCGGGACAATGATCTTGGTCTTTGTATTCCCCTTGTCCCGGTGGTAGGCCGCCATGAGCATGACCCCGGTGAGTTCGCCGTGGGCTCCGGCCATGGGCTGGAGAGTGTACCCGGCCATGCCCGTGAGCTCGCACAAAAGTTCCTCCAGATGAAAGATGACCTCCAGGGCGCCCTGGGTCAGCTTGCCCGCTCCCCGGATCTGGGGCACCAGGGGATGAAGCCGGGCGAATCCCGGGAGCACGGCCACATCCTCGGTGAACCGCGGATTGTACTTCATGGTGCAGGAACCCAGCGGGTACATATTGCCGTCCACGCTGTAATTGAGTCGGGAGAGGCGGGTGAAATGCCGGATCACGTCCAGCTCGCTCAATTCCGCCAGGCCGGGTTTGCCGGACCGAAGCAGGTTGCCTGGGAGAAAATGGTCCGCTGTTTTTTTCGCGGCCTGGGGCCATACGCCCTTGCGACCGGGCACGGATGTCTCGAACATGGTTTTCACAGTACACCTCCCATGAGTTCTGCCAGCATGCCGATGTCCTGGTTGGAAGTCTTTTCCGTACACGTCACCAGGAGCATGTTCTCCATGCCCTTGTAATAGCGCCCCAGGGGGAAGCCGGGGATGAATTTCCTGTCTACCAGTCCGTTGACCACGGTGGATGCCTCACAAGGCAGTGTGAGCACGAATTCGTTGGTGAAGGGGGTCGTGTTGTACAGGGAGACGCCGGGAATGGCGGTCAGCCGCTTGGCCGCGTAATGGGCCTGCTGCATGGAGAGTTCGGCCGTGCGTTTGAGTCCCTCGGGGCCGAGCAGGGCTAGGTACATGAGGGAGCAGACCGCGCACAGGGACTGGTTGGAGCAGATGTTCGAGGTGGCCTTGTGCCGGCGGATATGCTGCTCCCTGGCCTGCAGGGTGAGCACGTATCCGGTTTTGCCATCCACGTCCTCGGTTCTGCCCACGATCCGTCCGGGCATCTGCCGGATAAGTGGTTTGTTGCAGGTCATGATGCCCAGGTAGGGGCCGCCGAAACAAAGGGGCAGTCCCAAAGACTGGCCCTCGGCCACGGCGATGTCCGCGCCCATCTCCCCCGGTGTTTTCAGCACGGATTGCATGACCGGATAGACCGAAAGGATGGAGACGATCCCCTGTTTACGCGCCGCCTCGAAAAGCCGGGTGAAGTCGTTGGCCGAGCCGAAGAAATTCGGGTTCTGGACGATGATCGCGGCGATGTCCGCGTCCAGTCTCTCGGTCATGGCCTGGACGTCGGTCTGTCCGTCCCTGTGAGGAATGGTGATCAACTCCAGGTTCAGATTGGTGGTGTAGGAGTCGAGCATGGTCCGGTAGATGGGGTTGACCCCTTCGGAGACCAGGATGGTGGACCGGTTCTTGGTTTTGCGCACCGCCATCATCATGGCCTCGTAGATGGCCGTTCCCCCGTCGTACAGGGAGGCATTGGAATACTCCATGTCCAGCAGACGACAGATGGAGGTCTGGTATTCGAAAATGGCCTGCAGGGTCCCCTGGGAGGCCTCGGGCTGGTAGGGGGTGTAGGCGGTGAAGAATTCTCCCCGCGAGGAGAGGGCCTTGATGGCTGCCGGGGTGTAGTGGTCGTAGAATCCGGCCCCGAGAAAGCTGGTCAGGTTCGTGCTGTTGCGCGAGGCAAGCTCTTCCATGCGGGCAAGAACACTCATCTCGCTTTGGCCTTCGGGGATGTCGAAGCTCGCGGGATGCAGGTCCCGGGGAATGTCCGCGAACAGAGCGGTCAGATCCGGGACGCCGATGGCGGCGAGCATCTCCTGCTGTTCGTCTGGGGTATGCGGAATATAGGGCATGAGAGCGCTCCAATGATTCAAAAAAGAAAGGCGGACCACTGGGGCACGCCTTGATTGGTGGTGGTTTCCTTTCAAAACGAAGGGAGGCCGTCAGGCGCAGGTCAGGGATATCTCCTAGTGGGCCTGCTCGGCGAGATGGGCCTCGTACTGGGCGGGTGAAAGCAGGTCGTCCGGGAGCTCGGTGATCTTGATTCTGATCAGCCAGCCCTGGCCGTAGGGATCCTGGTTGACCATTTCCGGGGCGTCTTCCAGATCGTTGTTCACGGCAATGACCTCTCCGGTGATCGGGGCGTAGATTTCACTGGCCGCCTTGACGGATTCGACCGTGCCCATTTCTTCACCGGCTGTGATTCCCTGACCCTGTGCCGGGAGTTCCACAAAGGTGAGGTCGCCAAGCTGTTCCTGGGCGAATTGGCTAATGCCGATAAGGGCTTCGTCGCCATCAATTTTGGCCCATTCGTGAGATTTGCTGTACAAAAGATTGTCGGGAATCATGATCCATCCTCCGTGATGTGAGTGAGTCGTAGTATGAGCGTCGATGCGGAATACCGGGGAACCGCGATCGCGAAAAGCGTTCGTCCTGTTGTGTCCCCGTTTATGGTGCATCCCTTCCGCCATGGTACACAATGCCGGAGGCACCATGGCAGGCAATGAAAAAACATCATTGCTCTATAGTTTCTGCCTTCAAAGTGCAATGGAAAAATCCTGAAAACACGGCGCAAACACTTGCCGTATTGAACCGGGTGTCGTAGAGGCTCCTCCACCATGAAACCCTCCTTTTTCCAAGACAATCCCTGGGCTGCCGAGGCCATGCTCGTGGTGGTGACCTTTTTTTGGGGGCTCACCTTCACCCTGGTCAAGGACGCCATCGTCCAGGTGGATCTGTTCGCCTTTCTGGGCCAACGGTTCACCCTTTCAGCCCTGCTCCTGCTGCCGTTCTGCCTGCAGCGACGTCAGGGATTCTCGCCGGACATCCTCTGGAAGGGGGGTGTGCTCGGGGTGCTTCTCTTCGGTGGATACGCCTTTCAGACCATCGGACTCTTGTTCACGACCGCCTCCAACACGGCCTTTGTCACCGGATTGAACGTCATCCTGGTTCCGGTGCTGGGAGGAATTTTTTTTGGCAGACCCCTGGGGCTGAAACTCGGCACCAGTGTGACTCTGGCCGGGGCCGGGCTGTTTTTCCTCTGCACCGGGGGGACCATGAATGCGAACAAGGGAGATCTCATCGTCATTATCTGCGCCCTGTTCATTGCCCTGCACATCATCTATACAGCCCGGTTTGTCCGAAATTGTGATCCCTACTGGCTCACGGCCGTGCAGATCAGCATGGTGGCCCTGTGTTCCAATATCTGCGCCTGGAGCAGGGGGCACGAGATTGTCTTCTGGGAACCGGACATTGCATGGGCTATGGCCATTTGCGTGTTGTTCGCCACGGTTTTTGCCTTTCTGGTCCAGACATCCATGCAGCGATATACCTCCCCGGTAAAGACCGCGCTTATTTTCTGCCTGGAACCGGTCTTTGGCGCTCTGTACGCCCATCTCTTCGCCCACGAACGCCTCGGGCAATGGGGCTGGGTCGGGGCCTTGTTCATTTTCGGGGCCATGGTTCTGGCCGAGTGGCCGGGGAAGCGCATCACGGGGGATGCAGGCAAATCATGCACGTTGTAAAGATGTTTCAAGATGAGCAGGGTATGGGAACAAAGCCACTGATGATCTCGACAGGCTCCTGACTTTTTTGTAATTGGCCCTATCTGATATGCTGGTATGTTTTGTGGGTTCGCAATCAGTGATCTGATAGTCCGTGGACCGGAGTCTGTTCAGGGCAATATGTATGAATCGATGTGAGATTGTTGTGATAAGATGCGTTTTTCTGGTGGTATTGCTTCCGGGAGTCATATAAAGGCGATGGGCGGTTCCTTGGGGTCCGCCCTTTTTTTTTGTGCACTCGATCTCCGAGGTCTATTTCGGTGAGTCGCAATCACGAACCGGGCAGGTCGGGACAGAGACTGGGTGTCCGGGCATTTTCAAGGAGCATTCCGTATGACTGAGCTGTGTACCATCGATCTTATTGTCATCTGCCTGTATCTTCTGGGTGTTTTTTTAGTGGGGCTGTGGGCGGGACGTAATGTCGGGGATCTCGAGGAGTATGCGGTTGCCGGGCGATCCTACAATCCTCTGATCATTGCCGCGACCCTGTCCGCCTCGTTCATCGGGGGCGGGTTCACCATGGGAAATGCGGAAAAGGTCTTCACCCTGGGGATCGTCAATATCGTGGTCCTGTGGGGATTCAGCCTCAAGGAGATTCTGGTCTCCAGGTATATCGCCCCCCACATGGGCAGGTATCCCGATGCCATTTCCGTGGGTGATGTCATGGAACCGGCCTACGGCAGACCCGGGCGGATCGTGACCGGCATTTTCTCGGTATTTCTGTGCGCAGGGATTCTCGGGGCCCAGATCGGGGGCATGGGCTACCTGTTCAATCTTTTTCTGGGAATTCCGGTGACTGCAGGTATTTTTATCGGCATGACCATCATCATCATTTACGACACCGTCGGCGGGATGCGGGCGGTGGTGGCCACGGATGTGCTCCAGTTCGCGGTTCTGGCCATCGGCATGCCCCTGGCCTTGTTTCTGGGACTTTCGGCTATCGGCGGGATCGATGTCTTTGAAACCCGGGTCCCGGCGGATCATCTGCGTATCTTCGGCAACCTGTCCTGGCCGCATATCCTCTCTCTGTTCCTGACCTTTCTCCTGGGCGAGACATTGGTTCCGCCCTATGTGCGCAGATTGTTCATCTCCCGGGACATTCAGGGGACCTGCAGGGCAACCCTGTGGAGCGGACTGTTTTCCATTCCCTTTTTCGCCATCACCGGCCTGATCGGCCTGGTCGCCCTGGTCATGAATCCCGAGCTCAATCCGAACCTGTCCATTCCCTATGTGGTGAATCATGCCCTGCCCCTGGGGGTGCGAGGCCTGGTCATCGCCGCGATCATCGCCGTGGTCATGTCTTCGGCGGATTCCTTTCTGAACAGCGCGTCCATTGCATTTATAAATGACATCGTGAATCCGTTGCGCAGGGAAAAACTCACCCCCAGCAAAGGGTTGTGGTACGCCCGTCTGACCACCCTGGTCACCGGGGGACTGGCCATTTTTTTCGCCATCAGGATAGAAAGTCTGCTCGATCTGCTCATTTATGCCTACAATTTCTGGTCACCGATCATCCTTGTACCCCTGGCCGCAACCATCCTTGGATTCAAGGGATCCTTGTTCACCTTTGCATCGGGTGCAGCGGGCGGTATCCTGGGGGTGATCACGTGGAATCAGGTGCTCGGTTCTCCCGGGGGATTCGATGGATTGGTGGTCGGTGTGTTCACCAACATGGCCGCATTCTGGCTCGCAGGGGTGATTGAACGGACCGGATTGATATCCGGATGGGGGGAGTGATTTTCAGCCCACCATGATGTGTACGTTTGTTCCACCAAAAAGGCTGCCCGATTGGGCAGCCTTTTTGGTTTTTTGCTTAAGAGGTGAGCGTGGAGATACACCGTCCATAAGAACCAATCGGTCCTGGCAGTCTACTTGAATAATCCCTTCAACGTTTTTTCCGGGTCGATTTCCCCGGGCTTTTTGTCCTTGAACAGCTTTTCGGAAACCTTTTCCTTGAGTTCCTGAACCCCCTTGTCCCTGAGCAGACTGGCGATATCCAGCTTGAAGGCCGGTTTGTCGAAACTACCGGTGATGCGCACGGGCACGGTCAGTCCGGCAAGTTCGGACAGGGGTTCGCCCTGCTGTCCCTTGAGGCTGGAGACCACGGTGGCCTTGAGCAGGTAATCCAGGCCTTCTTTGGGCAGATTCACGGTTCCCGCCCCATTGACCCGCATGAGGGGGGACATCATGAGCAGATCCCTGTTATCGAGAACCCCGTTGGTGATGCGTGCGGTTCCGTTCAGGGCGGCAAAATCCGTCTGGTTGACCTCGGAAGGATCGGGCGTTCCGCCCTTGATCCGGGTCACTGCGTCCCTGAGCATCTTGGGCAGATTGATTCCCTTGACGGCCCCGTTGCTGAAATCAAAGGCCAGATTGCCGTTCAGCCCGGCCTTCAACTCGTCCACATTCATCCCGGAGGTCGTCAGGGATGCCGAGCTCCTGGTGGTTCCGGTCAGGGTGTCCTTGCCGGTCAGGTCCTTGAGCAGGGGACCGACCTGCATGGAGGAGAGTTCTTCGGTCACCTTTATGGTCGGGGTGGCTCCGCTCACGTCGAGCAGGGCGGTACCGCCAAATATGCCTTCATACAGATTCGCGGAGATCGGGTCCATGGTGATGCGTCCGTTTTTGGCCACAAGATGGACCAGGATCTTGGAAAGGTTGAGCTTGCTCACCGTGACCGTGCCCATGGTCAGCTTGCCGGTGACGTCCAGATTTCGCAGGGTGTCCATGGGCAGACCCAGGGGCACCGGCTGCTGGTCTGCCTGCTGCTGAGCTTGAGTGGTTTTGGGTTCTGCCGGCTGCTTGTTATCGGCCGGTTTGTCCTTTTTGGGGGGCAGATAGCGGTCCACATCGATGGCGTCCACATCCACTCCAAAGACGATTGCCGGTCTGGAGAAATTTTTGACATCTGCGCTTCCCTGTACGGTGGTGTCATCCAGAAGCAGGGTCAGGGAGGTCAGGGAGGCCTGGTCGAGTCCGGCCGTGAAGTTCAGATCGGTCTGCATCCTGGTCAGGGCGGTGGGATCGGCCGTGGCCACAGCTGGAAGCCCCATGATCTGCATGAGTTCCCTGGGATTGAAGGGGGCGAGATGCAGTTCCCCGGTGAAGGCGGGTTGTGCGAGAATCTTCTGGCCGTCGATCCGGCCTTGGAGATTGAGTCCGTAGGTGGTCAGGACAAGGTTGGAAATGGTCAGGGTTTCTTTGGTGAGATCGGCGGCCAGGTCGGTTTTCAGATTGAGATCCATGGTCCCCCCGGGAAGGGCCTTGCCGGTCCCGGTGATGTTCAGGTCCGCTGATTGCACGGTGTAGGTTCCGGCCTGGGGATCGACCAGGGGCTGGCCGTTCAGGGTGATACGCGACTTGAGTTCGGGTTCCGATAGCTGCAGGTCGAACCCGAAAAACAGGGAAAAGGGAGAGCCAAAGGATATCTGCTCGGCGGACATCTCCACGTTGCCCAGTTCGGTGGTCGTCTTTTTGGCCATGTCCTGCACCGTGACCCGACCATTGGTGATCCGGACCCCGTCTACGGTCAGGGCGGCCAGGGCCAGCCCGTCTTTTTTGGCATCAGGGGAGGTCGCTGCCTGAGCTTCCTGCGAAGCGGCCGATTCGTCCTGAGTTGTTTCTTTTTTGCCCAGATCAGCCCAATTGGTGGTGCCATCGGCTTTTTTTTCCAGATTGAGTTGGAATCCGTCCAGGACGATGGTTCCAATGCGCACTTCCTTTTTCAGCAGGGGCATGATCTTGATCCGCAACTCGGCCTTGTCGATTCCAGCGAACACCTGGTCGGAAAAACCGGGCGCGTTGCCCAGGCTGACCCGGCCCATTTCGAGTCCGAGCCAGGGAAACACGGAAAGACTGATGTCCCCGGGGATGGAGAGCTCCCTGCCGGTTTCCCTGGTCACTACGGCGGCAATATCGTCCTTGTAATCGTTGGGATCGACCAGCAGGAAAATCGCTGCCAGGGAGCCGCCAACAAGGACGACCAGGGCAGCGAGAATGATGAGAATGATTTTCAGGGCACGCATGGACAACCTCCTAGGCTGTGGAAACACAATGAAAAAGCATGATCAACACCCGGTCTCCACTAAAGAAGGCCCTGCAATTTTTGTCAAGGAAATTATGGGAATTTGACAGATGCAACAGGTGAAATTTTGGAAATTTGAGAGAGTTAAGAGATTTCGAGGTTTGAGAATGACGGGAGGGAGGCGTTCTGCAGGAGGGGGGTCGGGCGGAGGGTTCTCTTGCAGAGGATAAAGGCGCTCTTTCAGCCGAGGGGGGCCAGTCGTTTGATGATCCAGACACTCCCGAGCCGTTTGTGGAATTGGCGGGGAATGAAGGTGAATTTGAGAAACCCGGGATGGAAGAAGCGCAGGGGATTCTGGATGATGGTGTCGGGAAGGATGTGATACCATTTATATCCGAGACTCTTGAAGTAGTCCCGGGCCACGCGGCTGTGTCCGACCTGTTTGGCAGCGACCAGGGCGGCATCACGCTGGCATCGGGAGGAGGCGAACAGGCGGAAGAAGCGGGGTCTGAATCCGTAGCGATGCATGATGACCAAAAGCCGTCTGAATTCCTGGAACCGGGACAGGGCGTCCGCCTGGCAGAGAATGATCCCCCAGAGGAAAAGAACGCACAAAAGCAGGCATGCCCATCCCGACATGGCCATGTCCAGAATGAAGAGTTCACGTGCCTTGGTGCCGGCCAGCCATGACAACATGAAAATTTTGACGCTTGTCAGGTGCGGGAAAGGTGCGACGCGAAGATAGAGATACACGGGGATGAAAATTTTGATCATGCCGAACATGTGTTCAATTGCTCCGAAGCGTAGCAAGAGTGCTCCACGGGCACATCGGGGCTGATTCGTTCTCATGGCGGGCTCATCCCGCTCCGGATGGTTTGAAACTCTCGCGTCGGCCTCGTACCATCTACCTGCATGAGAACAAATGTGTCCTGTGCCGGGTACATGGAACAGGACTGGAATCCAGGAGGGTACGACCGAAACGTTTCCTTGTGAAATGGAATGGTTAAACGTACCTTACAGACACCTTCTGATCAGGATAAAACCGTTTGAGTTTTGATCTTTCAACACTGGGTTTACCGTCGATACCACAATGAAAATACTCCTTATTCAGCCCCCCATTGAAGATTTTTACGACACGGACATCCGTCTTCAGCCTCTGGGACTCTGTTATCTCAAGGCGGTCATTGAGAGAGAATTTCCCGAAATAGAGGTTCTGGTCAAGGATTTTCATCAGGGTTTCGGGCGGCGGACCATACCGTTACCCCGAGAGTTGCGCTATCTTGCAACCTATTATCCCCAGCGTGATCACAGTCCCTTTTCATCCTTTTCCCAATATTTTCATTTTGGGGCAAACACCCGGACCATTGTCGATTTCGTGCTCAGATTCCAACCCGATCTCGTGGGGATCTCCTCTCTGTTTTCTCCTTATTATCGGGAAGTTCTGACTTGTGCCCGGGCAATCAAGAAATGTCTGGATCGGCCCATTCTCGTGGGAGGGAGTCATGCCTGTGCCGCCCCGTTGACCCTGCTTGCGGATGAACATGTCGATTTTCTTGTCCAGGGCGAGGGAGAGCGACCCTTTGTAGCATTTTTGCAAGCGTTCAGGGGGGATCGGCAGTGGGAATATGTGCCCAATCTCGGCTGGAAAAAAAGGGGCCAATGCATCCTCAATCCGGTGGAGGCGAATTATCCCTTTGCCTCGCTTCCTCATCCCGATCTCTCGGATCTCGATCCAGCAGCCTATCGTTTCCAGGGACAACCCCTGTGTTTTGTGACCACATCCCGGGGGTGCCCGCACAAATGCGCTTTTTGTTCCGTCCATCTGACCTTTGGCCATGGGTACCAGCGCCGTGACCCCGGGGATATTCTGGACGAGATCCAGCAACGCTACGCCCAAGGGTATCGTGTTTTCGACTTCGAGGACGACAATCTGACCCTGAACAGGCGGGATTTTTCAACCCTTCTGGATCTGCTCGAGGATGCCTTCACCGGTCAATCTGTGCGTTTTCTGGCCATGAACGGGATTTCCTACATGCATCTGGACAGAGACCTCCTTGTGAAGATGCGCCGGGTCGGTTTCACCCATGTCAATCTTTCCCTTGTTTCATCGCAGGCCAAAACCCTGAATCGGATGCACCGCCCCCATCCCGTGGCCCGGTTCGAGAAAATCGCCCTGGCTGCATGGGAATCCGGGATGCACACGGTGGCGTATCTCATTCTTGGTTTGCCCGGTGAAAACCTGGAAGAAATGATCCAGACCCTGACCACCCTGGCCCGGCTTCCGGTTCTGGTCGGTGCGTCCATTTTCTATCTGACCCCGGGAAGTCCCATTGCCTCGGATTTCCCACCAATGTCTGTACGAGAAATCTTTACCTCCCGATCCACTGCCATGGCCGTGGAAACGGATTGTTTCGCCAGGGAAGATCTGTACACCTTGTTTGTGACCGCACGAATCATCAACTTTTTCAAGGGAATGGTCCTCGATGGAACGACCTGCACCGTGGGGGAGGCCCTGAGGTTCGCCTATGATCAGGGTGGTCGGGACCGTTTGGGAGCGGAGATTCTTGATCGATTGAGAAAGGAAGGCCGACTATACGGGGCGGGCAGAAAAAAATGGTTTCCCCTGCCCAGATTTCGCAACGCGCTCTTCGAGAGGGTTATGGCTGCGGTTGGAGAGATAACCACCCTCGAGGGAACACGGATTGTCTGGTCGGGATGAAAGTGAGCCTTGCAGGGGGTATGATTCAACGTGTGGGAGGGAGATTATCCTTTGCGTCGCCGCTTGTCAGCGTACATGGCCTGGTCGGCAACCGCCGTCAGGTCCTGGATGGTCTGACCCGGCTCAAAGCCGGCCACGCCGATGGAGGCGGACAGGTTGGAGGATTCTTTCTCACCCATCCCGATGGTTGCAATGCGCTGGGACATTCTGGAAATCAATTGGCCGGTTTTTTCCCTGGCCACTCCTGGAAGAAGAACAACGAATTCGTCTCCGCTCAATCGAACGACCATGTCGTATTTGCGGACCAGATTTTTGAGGCAGGTGGCAACCTGTTGCAGGATGTCGTCACCCGTCAGGTGGCCGTAGGTGTCGTTGACCGCCTTGAATCCGTTCAGATCAATGAAGACCAGGGTAACCGGAAAAGATTTTCGTTCAGCAAATTCAAGGATCTGCTGTCCATAGGCCATGAGATAGGCCCTGTTGGGAACCCCGGTGAGCGGGTCGGTGAATCGTTCCCGTTCGAGGAATTTCTGGACCCGGAGCAGACAGACGGTGCATCCGAGATCCGTGCAGAAATGTTCCAGATAGTCCGTGGCTTTCCCGGGCGAATATCGTTCAACATCTTTGTCGTACAGGCAGACGAGACCGCTGATGTGATCGGTATTCCCACGCTCGTGAAAGGGATAGATGAGGCAGGAGCCTGCTTCGGGGGGACGCTGGGGCAGGGCTTTCAGAATGGTATGCCATGGAGCCATGTCCTCGAATGTCCCGAGGTAGCGTTTGTATCCCGCAGTGGATGCTATCCAGGCAGCGATCTCGTTCAGGGTGTGTTGAGGCAGTGTTCCCAGTCCCTTGGGCACAAATTCCCCATAGGTGGCCATGTCCAGGACAAGGGCTATGCCTGTTGTACCCATCTGGTGAGCGATTTTTGCAAGGATGTCGGGAAGCTGGCTGAAATGCTCGGCCTCCTGCAGGATGGCAAAGGCCGTGGTCAGGCGGGAAAAAATTGAGACATTGGCTTCTTGCAGGGCAATGACCGTGTTGAGTTTTTCCTGAGTGGTTTCGAGCCGGGATCGAAGCGTGTCGATTTCTGCAGCCATGCCATGGATCGGCATGGCAGGGGGTGGCTGAATTGTTTTTGTCGATTCCACGGAGACGCGCAGCTCTTCCAGGAGATGAAGAGCCTTGTCGTACTTGCCGGCGCTGAGGGATCGCTCAATGCCTTGGAGCAGAGAGCTCAGGGATGCGGTGACCTGAGGATCGTTGAACGAGGAGGCAACGCTGAGATTGGAAGCAGGCATCGCTTGGTACCGTTGGCAGTAGAGGATGTCACCAGGTGTTCGATAAATTTTTTTCATTGATCAATTGAACCGCTTAGTCAAGTTCCTGTTCGCGTACAATCAGGACAAATCTGTTTTCATGGCTGGCTTGCCCCGTTCCGGGCGGTTTGAAACTCTCTCACCGGTCTCGTGCCATCAAGCCGTTGCTTAATGAAAACAAGCCGTGCGGGCAAGATGTCAGGCAACGAGCCAGCCATCATATTTCAGGCAGTTGCATGAGCACAAATGTGCCGTGTGCGTAAAATTGTCACAGAGAGGACAAATAAATGTCATCAGATCCGGGTAAGTCTCCATTGGTTTTTCACCAAAGCCCGGAGAGTGACCATGAAACGTTCCATTCGATTCATTTTTTTGATTTTTTGTCTGTTTATGTCGATCATCCCAGTGGTTTGCGTGGGAGAAATCGCTGTTCGACAGGCAGCGGACAGCCTCGTGGATCAGGCGCGACAACGGCTGGCAACTGAACGGGATATCGCGGGAAATGGTTTGCGCCAAAAACTCGAGGTCTGGACCCGGGAGGTTTCTCTGCTTGCCGGCAGGAGCGAGGTCTACAATGCCATCGTCATGTTTCAGGACTATTTCAGTGATGTTTCCGCTCAAAAAGGGGCGCCCGCCAGGGTCGATACCCCGGAATACGAGGACAATCACGCCTATGTGCTCTCGTCGTTCAAACCGTACAACACCCTCTTGGGATATGAGGATCTTCTGCTTGTCGATGATTACGGTCGCATCGTTTTCAGCCTGAAAAAAAGAAGTGATCTGGGTCGCGATCTCAAACATGGTGCTCTGCGGGACGAGTCCCTGGGGCATATCTGGAGCCAGGCCATGCAGGGCAAGGAAAGCTTTTCCGATCTGTTGCCGTACGAACCGGCCGGGGGTAAATTGTGTGCCTTTGTGGGAGCCCCGGTGCTGGATCATACCGGAGGCCATGCCGGAGCTGCGATTCTCGTTGTCGGATCAAACCATCTCACCTCGATTCTGGACAGCAAGGACGAGCAGAGACATGGGGTGGAGACACTCGCTTTTGGTCAGGACCTCAGGAGTCGTAACAAGCACCATGCATCCATGGCTTCTGTCTTTTTACCCCAATCCAACGACCCGGTCCATCTGGCGCTGCAGGGGGAGACCGGGATCATTCCGGCCAGGGACAGATCCGGTAACGAATTGCTGGTGGCCTATACCCCCATCACCATGGGTTCGACCACCTGGGCCCTCATCACCCATGCCGACATGGGAACCATTCTCGAGCCGACCGTTCAGCTCCGGCACAAGGTTGTCATTCTGGGAACCTTGTTGTCCATCCTTGTTGTCATCCTGGCTGTCATTTTTCTGCGCAGGGAATTGTTCAAGCCCCTTGCACGGATCAGAGATTTTGCCTGTGCCGTGGCAGAGGGTGATCTGGAAGCAAAAATGGATGCCAGATTCCGACCTGAGCTGGAAGCGCTCAAACAGGCCATCTCGACCATGGTTGCCAATCTGCGCGCCCGTACCGACGATGCCCGGGCCAAGGCGGAACAGGCTGAAGTGCATGCCAGGCGTGCAGAGGCGTCCGAAATGGAGACAGAGGCCCAGCAGCAGAAGCTGGCTGACATGTTCGAGAGCCTGAACAGCCTGGTCCATAAGGCCGATCAACTGGCTCTCGTCATTCAGGAACTGGCCGGAGAACTCGACATGGAACTCAATACCGTTGGTGGAGGAGCAGAGGATCAGAAAGAGCATGCCTCGCAGATTTCAGAGGCCATGGCCGTCATGCTCCATGCTGTCAGTGGTGTAGCAGAGGCCGCTCGAACTGCAGTGGATGGTTCCCACAGTGTCCGTCAGAAGGCCGATGATGGGTTGCAACGCGTGCAGGCCAGCGTAGATGCCGTGTCCTCGGTCAACGAGATCACCGAAATGTTGAAGACCGACATGGACGGGTTGGGGAATATGCTTGGCCAGATCACCTCCATTGCCGGGATCATCGGAGATATCGCCGACCAGACCAATCTTCTGGCCTTGAATGCGGCCATCGAGGCGGCCCGGGCCGGAGAGGCCGGACGAGGTTTTGCCGTTGTGGCCGACGAGGTCCGCAAGCTTGCGGAACGGACCATGACCGCGACCAAAGAGGTCACGAACAACGTGGAATCCACCCGGTCGGTCATTGTGAGCAGCACGAGTCGGATGGAAAAGGCTACCAGGGCCGTTGAACATTGCGTGACCATGTCTGCGCAATCCCGGGAAAGTCTCGAAGAGATCGTCACTCTTTCCAGAGATGCCGAAGCAGGCTCCCGGGAGATCCTGACTCAATCGGAAGCACAGGCCGCCACTGCCGAGCAGGTTGACTCCGCCTTGCACAAGATGAACATGTTCGCCGCGACCACCTGCTCGGATATCCGGAAATCCCTGAGCATCATCAGCCGGCTGGTCGAGGAGATGGACCAGCTCAAGCAGGTGACACAACGTTGTTCGCAGACAGAGGGGGCTTCGAATCCGTCGGGAAATCTCGAAGTGCATTCTGGGTATCTAACCGCCTTTACAGATGATAACGGTCGCAAAGAGGTCCAGAGAGCGCTTGCTTCGTGATGTCCCGTATATGGCGGTTGACTGGCTGTGCATACCCCTCGAGGCATAGGGAACATGCCGGGAGTTGATAACTGTTTGGCGGTTTGAAGTTTTTTTGTTTGGGATGACAGGATTTTTTGAACAAGGTACCTTGGCATGATTGAAACTACCTGGAAGGACCATGGATAAAAGATTGCTGGAGTTATCACAAAGAGAGCATTCGGTTTCAACAATGTCTTTTTTTTCATGCTGTGAAGCGGATATGGGCAAGGATATTTCACTGACCTCTATCTTGAGCTCTCATGATCAGTTCAATGTGGTCCTGTTTCGTATCCATGACTATTTTTTGCTCAGAGAGCTTTACGGGGACGAGTTGGTCCGACGTCTGGATGGATTGATTGCCCAGGCCATTGGAAATCTTACCTTCAAGTATGGTGATCTGCACAAGGATGCCTTTGTCCTGTCCTTGAGCGCAGGCGAACATCTGCTGCTCTACAACGACAATCTGGCCAGTCTTGCCATTCACGATACTGCCTACTCCTTCCGTCTGAAGGTGCTGAATGTCCTTCGGCAGGAGGCCATTACCCTGACAGGGCGTGATATCGGTCTCGATGCCGGTTATGCGGTCTTTGAGGCCGGGAACGACAATGGGGGATTTGAAAAGAATTTTTTCGAGTCGGTGCTGCGGGCTCGGGAAATGTCCCTCAAACGATTTGATCTCGAAAATCTCAATATCGCCCAGGAACTGCATCACGTGATCTGTCAGGAGAATGTCCAGACGCTCTATCAGCCGATTTTCGATTTTTCCAATGGATCGATCCTGGCCTGGGAGGCCCTGAGTCGCGGCCCAAAGAACTCGTGCCTTCATTCTCCCTCGGTGCTCTTTGATTTTGCCGAGCAGGTCGGGGAACTCTTTGCTCTGGAAAATGTCTGCAGGGAAAAGGCGATTCAGCGGATTGGACCGCTGCACAAAGGCAGGAAACTGTTTTTGAATATTCATCCCCGGACCCTGGTGGATCCGAAGTTCACACCTGGCCGCACGCTGGATCTTCTGGAAAAGGTCGGACTGCGGCCCGAGAATGTCGTTTTCGAGATCACCGAACGCCATAGTATCAAGGATTTCAAATTGTTTCATCTGACATTGGATCATTACCGGACCCAGGGATTTCAGATCGCTATTGATGACGCTGGAACCGGATACTCGGGGTTGTCGTCCATCGCCACTCTGCAACCCGAGTATATCAAGATAGATATGGGGCTGGTGCGCGATGTGCACAAAGATCCTGTCAAGCAGGCCCTTTTGGAGACGTTTGTCGCCTTTGCCACCCGGATCGGGGCCAAGGTCATAGCCGAGGGTATCGAGAAGAAGAGCGAGGCCATGCGTCTTGTGGAACTCGGGATGCATTACGGGCAGGGATTCTATATGGGCAAACCGGTATTTCCCAAAGCAGAGAGTCCGATCGATATCAGGAATCTGTCGTTTGTTCGCCCGCCCAGCCTTGATCGGCTCAGTTGTTCCATTTCCGTTGGCCTGCTCGCTGCCGAGGCCGTAACGGTTGCGCCCGGCAGGGAGGTCCACGAGGTCCAGAAAATGTTCAAACAGGATCCAGAGCTGACCGGGATTGTTGTCTGCCAGGGGCAGGAGCCCTTGGGGCTGGTCATGGGATATTCCCTGGACAGGAAACTGGCGGCCCCTTATGGCCACGCCCTGTACGCGCGGCGGGATATCGCGACCCTCATGGACGGGGACGCCTTGATCGTGGATGAATCCTGTCCGGTGGAGGAAGTGGCCAAACGTGCCATGGCCAGGGGCAAGATGAAGGCCTATGACGAAATCATCGTCACCCGGGATGGCATACTGCTGGGTTCGGTTTCGGTACAAAAACTTCTGAACACCCTGGCCGAGGTTCAGGTGGAGATGGCCAAGGGGACCAATCCGCTTTCCGGTCTGCCGGGAAATATCGCCCTGGAAAAGGCATTGGAGGAGCGGTTGCAGAATGGTCGTCCCTTCAGCCTCATGTATGCGGATCTGGATAACTTCAAGGTGTACAACGATACCTACGGATTCAATGAAGGGGATAAGATACTTCTCTTGATCACCAAGCTGCTCACAAAGACGCTCGACAAACGGGGGACGGGCAGGGATGCCCTCTATCATGTGGGAGGCGATGATTTCGTGCTCATTTCTCATCCCCAGCGGATCATGTCCATGGCCCAGACTGTGGCCCGATGTTTCGGGCGTCTGACACGATCCTGCTATAATAAAGAGGACTGGAAAAAGGGCTGGATCATGGGCAAGGATCGTGACGGCAAAAAACGCAAATTTCCCCTGGTCAGTGTTTCCTTGGGAATTCTTGATTGCTACGACTATTGCACCATGCGGGAACTCAGCGAACAGGCGGCGGCCATAAAGAAATACGCCAAGTCGATTCCCGGAAACAGCTATGTGCGTGATCGGAGGGAGAGAAAATAGACGGGTTCGTCCTGTGGACGGTTTGAGGCGAGGATGTCATTCTTTTTTCGCATCATCGATAATTGGCAATGTGCCCGATCGACCCCGGTATCAATCCGTGGTTCGGAAAAACAGGGCGAACACAAGGTTCGCCCCTACGTGGGAATGGGGTGTGCGTGGTTTGGCATGATCGCAAATGTACCCCGTTCGATCTGGCATATGTGTGGTAATGAATCCAAACGTCTGAACAATGTGCCCGATTGATCCCGGTATCAATCCATAGGGGCGAATGGTGGTTGTTTTTTCATGGTTTGGGGTTCGACCAGGAGGACCCGGGGGGTGACGCCGACCCATTGGGCAAAGGCGTGACGCAGGGTGTCCACCATGGCTCGTTGACGTTTCATCTGATCGAAGAACAGGGAATCGGTGATCCCGATACGCAGGACAAGTTCTTGGGTGGATCCCTGTCCTGTGACCTGTGCGTCCCAATCGACCGTGGTGCCCAATTGGTCGAGCAGGACCCGTTCGATCATTTCCGGGGCAATGTTGATTCCCTTGACGATCAAAACATCGTCGATCCTTCCCGGGATATGATCCAGCAGGCGGAAGGTGCTTCCGCAGGGACAGGACGTGGTCAAAAACCTGGCCTTGTCGCCTGTTTTGTAGCGGATGACCGGGACGGCCTCTTCCATCAGCGTGGTCAGGACGAGCTCGCCCCATTCGCCGGGTTTCACCGGATCACCTGTTTGGGGATCGACAATCTCCGCATAGACCATGTCTTCCTGAATGTGCAGCCCGGTCCGTTCCCGGCATTGCGCCGCAATCCCCGGTCCGCAGGCCGCACTGAGTCCGTAGATATCGTAGACCGGGGCCTGAAACCCTTGTTCGAGATCGGCTGCCAATGTTTTGGACCACGGCTCCCCCGTCAGAAGAACCGCCTTGAGTCTGAGCATGGAGGGGGTGATTCCGCGCGTCTCCATGGCCTCGAGCAGAATCCTGGCATATCCCGGTGTAGCGATGAGACAGGAGGTCCCAAAGTCGCGCATGATCTTGAGCTGCTTGTCCGTGTGTCCCACCGAGGTGGGGATGGTCGAGGCGCCGATTTCCCGGGCTGCATCGTGAAAGGAGAAGGCACCTGTTCCCAACCCGTAGCGTAGGGTGATCTGAAAGACATCCTCGCTGTTCAGTCCGAGGGTCTCATACACCCTGGCCAGCAATCTGGCCCTGTTGGTCAGGTCGCGTTCGGAATTCCCAATGACAATGGGTTCGCTTCCCCGTCCCGTTGTCGTGTGGATGCGGACAACGTCGCGCAGGGGGATGCAGAACATGTTGTAGGGATAGGCGTCGGAGAGATCCTTTTCAGTGGTAAAGGGGATTTCGGCGAGATCCTCGAGGGATTCGAAAAAGTCGGGGTTGAAGCCGATATCCTGGAATCGCTGCTTGTAAAAGGCCACCCTGCGGCGGACTTTGTGCAGGGTGGATTGCAGCCGCTCGAGTTGGACCTGTCGAATTTCTTCCACTGTCAAACGCAGATGCTTGGCTGGGCAGGGAGACATGCGGTGCTCCTGGGGGGAAGTGCGCAGTGCACAGTACGCAGTGCGCAGGTTGGTTAACGATAATTAGTCTGCAAGGTGGTTCAATCCTCAGCCGTGGGATCGAGTCCCCAGAGGCGCAGATTGCCCCAGCCGCCCTGGAGATTGACCGTATCGGTCAGTCCGGCCGTGGCCAATTTGACCTGGGCCTCGTAGGAACGGGCCCCGGTATTGCAGAGAAGAATGATCTTCTTGTCCCTGGGGATCTCGTCCAGATGTTCCTGCACGGTTTCGCCGGTGATGTTCATCCAGAAATCAGGGTGTTTTTCCAGAAAGGCCACGGCATTGTCCCGGTCCCGGCAGTCCAGGACGATGAAGTTTTCATTGTCGCGGTTTTCCCAGAGGGCGGCGAATTCGTCCGGGCCGATGGACGTATTCCGTCCGGCAAGGATATTGTCGGCCACATTGGCAACCACGTTCAGGACATCCATGGCCGCGGCGAAGGGGGGCGAATAGGCCAGTTCGATGTTGCTGATATCTTCCAGGGTGGGTTGGTATTTGAGCATGGCGGCAACCGCATCGATCCGGGTGGCCATGCCTTCGAGATTCTTGCTCAACCCCTGGATGCCCAGAATCCGTCGGGATCCCTTCGCAACGACCAGTTCCAGGGTGATCAGGGTTTTTTCCGGATAGAAATGGGCATGATCGAATTGGATGACCTGGGCACTGATGGCGTCGAACCCTTCGGCCCTGGCCCGATCCAATGTCAACCCGGTCCCAGCCACCCCCAGTTCGAAAATTTTGATGGACAGGGAACCAACTGCACCGGGAAAGGTGACCCGGCCACCGGCCAGATTGGTGCCGATGACCCTGCCCTGGCGGTTGGACATGGAACCCAGGGGAAAGAGGCCCGGTTTGCCGGTGACCAGATTCTCGATGGCCACACAATCGCCGCCACTGTAAATATTCGGGTCCGAGGTCTGCATGGTCTTGTTGACCAGAATGCCGCCTGTTGCCGAACACACGGTCAGCCCGGCTTCCCTGGCCAATTCGGAATTGGGCAGCACCCCCGCGGCCAGGATGACCAGATCGGCTTCTATGGTTCGCCTGGTGGTCACGACCCGCTCCACCTTGCCCGTTCCTTGTATGGCTGTGACCATTTCTTCGAGATGCAGGGTGACTTCGTTGTCTGTCAGGTGTTTCTGGGCCATGGAGGCAATGGTTTTGCTCACAACCCCCGGCAGCACCTGATCTGCCATCTCGATGACCGATGTCTCGATACCCCACATGTCGGTGAGGGCCTCGGCCATTTCCAAACCGATGAATCCCGCTCCCACGATAACTGCCTTGGAAACCTTACCTGTTGTCACCATTTCCCTGATGGTCAGGGCGTCTTCCATGGAGGCTACGGGCAGGCATCCGTGCAGGTCGGTCCCGGGAATGGGCAGGGAACGGGGGCGGCTTCCTGTGGCCAGGACCAGTTTGTCATAAGCGATCTCACGAGACTCCGAATCCTTTTCCCGAACAAGGACTGTCTTGTTGCTGCGGTCGATTTTCAGGACCGTTGTTTCAGAAAGGATGTCCACCCCCTTGGCCTGCTTGAAAAACTGCTCGTCGCGCAGGGCATGGAAACTCGTGGAACGCAGTTGGTCCGGATCGCTGACATCCCCGGAAACCAGGTAGGGAATCCCGCATCCCCCGTAGGAAATGATTTTTTGAGAGTCGATCATGGTCACCCGGGCATCGGGTTGAACCCGCTTCAAACGACAGGCCGCCTTGGGACCAAGGGCGACACCGCCTATTATGACTATATGTTGGGACATGGAGTTCTCCTTGATGTAGTTCGTAGTGTAAATAAGTTCGCAGTTCGCAGTGCAAATAAGTTCGCAGTACGCAGTAACGACAAAAAATCGAGATATGCTTTGTATTTTTTGTTGATATGTTTCTGTTGCAGAGTATTCTATCGAAATATAGTTTGTAATGTTTGATTACGCTGGCTGACGAGTCCTGAAAAAATACCGTTTTTTGGTTTTTTCTGCGCACTGCGCACTGTGTACTGCGCACTAACCATGTACTGCGAACTGCGTCCTTCAGTTATTCTTCCTTCCCCAGATACGCCTCGATCACCCGCGGGTCCTGCTGGACCTTGCGGGGGGTGTCCTCCAGGAGGAGCTGTCCCTCCACCAGGACCAGGACCCTGTCCGAGACCGTCATGACCACGTCCATGTCGTGCTCGATGATCAAAATGGTCAGTCCGGTATCCTTTCGCAGGGTAATCAGGAGTTCGGCCAGCTCCTGAGATTCCTGGTTGTTCAGTCCGGCAGCGGGTTCATCCAGAAGAAGCAGTTTCGGGTTGCCCATCATGGCCCGGGCGATCTCCAGCCTGCGTTGGTCCCCGTAGGACAATTCGTCCGGCGCGAGCCCACTCTTTTCCTCCAGGCCGACCAGGGCGAGATAGTCCCTGGCCTGGGTCATGATCGATCGTTCGACGGGTCCGCCTTTTGGCCGGACAAGCGACAGGGGGCCCGGCCGATACCAGGCGTTGGAACCGATGGTCACGTTTTCCAGACAGGAGAGTTCGGGATAGAGGCTCAAATTCTGGAAAGTGCGCATCATACCGAGTCTGCTTCGGTTTTGGGGGGGGAATCTGGTTATGGTGTGGTCGGCAAAAAAGATGGACCCGGAGCTAGGAATAACGGTTCCTGAAATGAGGTTGAACAGGGTGGTCTTGCCGGCACCGTTGGGGCCGATCAACCCGGTGATCCGACCCTGGGGGATGGAAAAGCCCACCTCCAGAACGGCCTGGACACCGCCGAAATTCTTACTCACCCCATCCAGGGTCAGAAGGGGGTGGATGGTATGTTCGTCCATGGTTATCGTTCCCATATCTTGTCGTATCCCTTCCCCAGATAGGCCCGTTGGACGCCTTTGTGGTGCAGGAGTTCCCGGCCCTCTCCTTCCATGACGATTCTGCCTGTTTCCAGCACATAGGCGCGGTGGCAGATCTTGAGGGCGGCCCGGGCGTTTTGTTCCACGAGCAGGACACTCAGTCCCTGATCCTGATTGAGGGTGACAATGGCCTTGAGGATTTCCTGGGAGAGCAGCGGTGAGAGCCCCAGGGATGGTTCGTCAAGCAAAAGGACTCTGGGGTTGGACATGAGGGCGCGGCAGAGGGCAACCATCTGCTGCTCGCCACCGGACAGGCTGGATGCGGGGCGGGTCCAGAATTTGTTCAAGATGGGAAATTGTTCCCTGAGCCGTTCCATATCATTCTTGATCCTGGATCGGTCCTTTCTGGAATAGGCCCCCAGGGCCAGATTGTCCTGTACGCTCAACGCACCGAACAGCTTGCGTCCTTCCGGGCATAAAACCAGCCCGGACTGAAGGCGTTTTTCCGTGGGCATGCGTGAAATATCCTGGTCCCCGAATTGAATGGAGCCGGATCGCTGTTCAAGCAGCCCGACCAGGGTCTTGAGCAGGGTGGTCTTTCCCGCTCCATTGGCCCCGATAACCGCGACGATTTCGCCGGGAGAGAGATGCAGGGAGACAGTCTTCAGGACATGAATCCGCCCGTAATAGGTTTGCAGGCTGCGGACGTTGAGCATTTTAGATTCGGTTTTACGTTTTAGGTTTTAAGTCTGAAATCATTGTATCTATTAAGGATGATGTTGGCTATAAAAACGTTTTACCGAACAGCATCATTCCCTACCGAGTACCGTTCGGGTTCCGGCGTCATCACATCCGCGATTCTACGTCCAAGTCTATGGTTTTTTGACCTAAAACCTAAAACTTAAAACCTAAAACCGCCTTCCCCCTTCCCCGTACCGTCTTGACCAACTCCCCGATCAATCCGTGGCCGTGTCCTGAAGTTTTGCCCACGATGCCCTGGGGGCGGAAGATGAGGGTCAGGATGAGCAGGAGCCCGTAGATCAATTCCTGGTAATCGGCAAAGGCCTGGAGGAATTCCGGAAGCAGAAAGAGAATGATCGCTCCCACCACCGGTCCGAAGACCGTGCCCATGCCGCCGAGCACAACCATGCACAGCAGGAGGATGGACGTGGACAGACCAAAGACCCCGGGTTGGATAAAGGTGATGAAATGGGCGTACAGGGAGCCGGCCACGGCTGCGAAATAGGCGGAAACACCAAAACAGATAACCTTGATGGGCAGGGGTGAGATGCCCATGGTCATGGCGGTCTGTTCCCCTTCACGTATGGCGGTCAGGTTCCTGCCGAATTGTCCGGCATTCATTCTCCAGGTGACCACGAGACAGATGACGACCCAGAACCAGATGGGGGGGATGAATCCCCCTGCGGACATGCCGAAGTTGTTCAGTCCGTACAACCCGTCCGGGCCGCCGGTAAAGTCGAGATTTTTGATGGCCAGTTCACAGATGATCCCGAATCCCAGGGTGACCACGGCCAGATATTCATCCTTGAGTTTGAGGGCCGGGGGGCTGAGGAGCAGAGCTGCCATAAGGGCCGGGATGCCCGACAGGGGCATGAGCAGAATAAAAGGGATTTCGGGAAAGGCCTGGGAAACCAGGGCCGAGGTGTAGGCCCCGATGCCGAAAAAGGCCCCGTGCCCCAAAGAGACCTGACCGGAAAGTCCGACAATGATATTCAGACTCGAGGCGAGCAGGATGTAGATTCCCCCGAGGGCGGCGAGGTGAAGCATATAATAAAGCATGATGGTATCCTTGGCGTGAATGAAGGGTGCTCCCTAGCATGTTTTGTCTGAAATCGTAAGGTGCAAAAAGGGGGTAGATCCGGCGGAAAGGATGCCAGGGGTGAGCCGGTCAGGATATTCCAGGTGATTGAAAACGAACCCCTTTGTCTTGGGGGATGTGATTGGGGGTTGAAATTTAAGAGGGTATGCACAATGATCGCGCATCTGTATCCCAGCGGCTTGGTTCCTACTTTACAAGCCCGAAGAAGGGATTACACATACATTGATCAGATTTTTTCCTGCATATGACGGGATGATCACAAACCTCAGGAGAGAGAAATGGCGGAAACAGTTGACGAAATAAGCATCGATTGGACCAATGAAGATGGCGAGCAGCAGGTCAGGCAGATCAAAAAACATGTTCTGACCAAAGGTGCCTGGTCCACGATCATGTTCGCCTATCAGGAGCGCAATCGCCAAACCGGCGAATTCGGGCCGGTCAAATTCCGTGTCGGGCGCTATCAGAAAAGAAATGGCCGCTATCTTCCCCACTCCAAGTTCAACATCTCTTCGGTCAAACAGGCCAGGGAGATCACCGGCAAGCTTCAGGAGTGGATGGACGAGGGGGAAGAGTAAGAACTCTTCATGGTTGCATGCGTCGTCGAGCCAGGACGTGAAACCCAACAATGATCCAAAAGGGACGTGATTGATGGCCCGGAACAATGATATGCGGGAATTGGAACCCGAGGACGTGATCGAGGATGATCTCGATGAACCCAGACGGTTCAAGGTCCTCATGCACAATGATGATTACACGACCATGGAATTCGTGGTCGAGGTACTCAAACGCGTTTTTCACAAGAACGAGGCGGAAGCCCATCTGATCATGATGAACATTCACAAGAAAGGGGTCGGTCTGTGCGGCATCTATACGGCCGAAATTGCCGAGACCAAGGTCTCCCTGGTGCATTCCATGGCCCACGGCAAGGGGTACCCCCTCAAATGCACAATGGAAGAGGTCTAAATGATCAGCAGAGAATTGGAAAAGATCATCGCCCTGGCCATCAGGGAAGTGAAGATGCGGCAGCATGAATTTCTGACCCTGGAACATCTTTTGTTCGCCTATGTCATCGATCCCGAGGGCCAGGAACTTCTGGGCGGGGTCGGGGCGGACGTGCACCGGCTCAAGAACCTGCTGACCCGTTTTTTTCAGGACCACGTCGAGGTCCAGCCGCGCAGGGACTATGAGATCGTCCAGACCATCGGCGTGCAACGGGTCATGCAGCGGGCCATGAATCATATCCAGTCGGCCGGCAAAGAGGTGGTGATGTCAGGGGATTTTCTGGCGGCCATGCTCGAGGAAAAAGACTCCTTTGCCGTCTATTATCTCAATTCCATGGGGGTCAGTCGATTGGAGGTGCTCGAATACATCTCCCACAACCCCGAACTGGAGGAGAAGGCCGAACAGGACGGTCCTGACAGGAAAAAGTCCATGCTTGCTCAGTACTGCGTGGATCTGGTGGAAAAGGCCCGGCAGGGCAAGATCGATCCCCTGGTCGGGCGGGAGCAGGAACTCCGCCGGATCATTCAGGTTCTGGCCCGGCGGCGAAAAAACAACCCTGTTTTTGTGGGAGATCCCGGGGTGGGCAAGACCGCCATGGCCGAGGGTTTGGCATTGCGCATCGCAGAGAAGGACGTGCCCGATCCGTTTCAGGACGTGCGCATCTTTGCCCTGGACATGGGCGCCCTTCTGGCCGGGACCAAGTTCAGAGGGGATTTCGAGGCTCGTCTCAAGGGGGTGATCAAAGAAATCACCAAGATCCCCGAGGCCATTTTGTTCATCGACGAGATCCATACCATTGTCGGGGCCGGGGCCACGAGCAGCGGAACCATGGATGCCTCGAACATCCTCAAGCCGGTGCTGGGATCTGGTGAACTCCGGTGTATCGGATCGACCACGTTTGAGGAATACAAGAATCATTTTGAAAAGGACCGAGCCCTGTCCCGGCGGTTTCAAAAGATCGATCTGAATGAACCCTCTATTGAGGAGAGCGTTAAAATTCTTGAAGGATTGCGCTCCCATTACGAGAAATTCCATCAAGTCACCTACCGGCCTTCAGCCCTGCGAGCGGCCGCTGAATTGTCGGCCAGGCATATCAACGACCGGTTTTTGCCGGACAAGGCCATCGATGTCATGGACGAGGCCGGGGCGGTGTTCCGCCTGGGGAAGTCGACCAAAAAAAGCATCACCAAGACGGATGTGGAAAAGGTGGTTGCGCGCATGGCCGGAATACCCAGTCAGAATATCACCTCTTCGGACAGGGATCAGTTGAAGAACCTCGAGCAGCGGATCGCAGATCAGGTCTACGGCCAGGATCAGGCGGTGAAGACAGTGGTTCAGGCCATCAAGCGCTCTCGGGCCGGGCTGGGGGATCAGCGCAAGCCCTCGGGGTGTTTTCTCATGGTCGGCCCCACGGGCGTGGGCAAGACGGAATTGGCCCGGCAGCTTTCCCGGGCCATGACGGTCGAATTTGTCCGTTTCGACATGAGCGAATACATGGAAAAGCACGCCGTTGCCCGACTCATCGGTGCCCCTCCGGGCTATGTGGGCTTTGAACAGGGTGGATTGCTCACGGACGCGGTGCGCAAGCATCCCTATTGCGTTCTTCTGCTCGATGAAATCGAAAAGGCCCATGAGGATATGTTCAATATCCTCCTTCAGGTCATGGACCACGCCACCCTGACGGACAACAACGGACGCAGGGCCGATTTCCGACATGTCGTTGTGTTGATGACCTCCAATGTCGGGGCCCGTGAAATGGCATCCGCTCCCATTGGATTTGGATCCGCAGATTCATCGGATGTCTCGGACCGGGGGCTCAAGGCGGCTGAAAAGTTGTTCAGTCCGGAATTCAGGAATCGGTTGGACGCTATTGTCCAATTTCATTCCCTGGATCAGAATGTCATGGAAAAGGTGGTCGACAAGTACATGGAAGAACTCAACGAACGTTCCGCATCCCGCAAGGTGCGTCTGGAACTGACCCCCAGGGCCAGAAAATGGCTGGCGGAAAAAGGGTATGACCCGGCCTACGGAGCCAGACCCCTGTCACGGCTGATCGAACGCGAGATTGGCGATGTGGTCACCGATGAAATCCTTTTCGGCAGGCTGTCCAGGGGTGGGAAGGTCACGGTGGGATTTTCCAAAAAGTCGGGGCTCACGTTCACGTATTCGTGATTGGTGCTCTGTCGGTATCGCACTGTTGCATGGCGCTGCAGTGTCCGTGTTTTCGGGAGATGATGCGGTCCTTGCTCGCGTCTTTGTGTCCCCCTTCCCGGTGTGAAGAACTTCCAGAATCGGTTTTGAAACAACACCCAGAGCCCGTATGCCAATCTTCTATCTCCCCAGCGACCCCTTGTTTCCGGATCCGGAATTGGCCGAACCGGACGGTCTTCTGGCTGTTGGCGGGGACCTGCAGGTCGATCGATTGGTCATTGCCTATTCCCGGGGAATTTTTCCCTGGTACAGCGAGGGGATGCCCATTTTATGGTGGTCTCCGGACCCCAGGCCGGTCATTTACCCCGACCGCCTGCATGTCCCCCGGCGATTGGCCCGGTTAGTCAGACAGCATCCCTTTCAGGTCACGGTTGACAGGGATTTTTTCGGGGTCATCCAGGGATGCGCGGACATGGATCGGGGGGAGACCAAGGGGACCTGGCTTGTTCCGGAAATGATCGAGGCCTACGAAAACATGTATCGGCAGGGATATGCCCATTCCGTTGAGGTCTGGAAGGATGGGCGGCTGGCAGGGGGGTTCTACGGGGTGGCCCTGGGAAGGGTTTTTTTTGGGGAATCCATGTTTCACCGCTGTTCCGAAGCGGCCAAGGTCGGGTTTGTCCTCTTTGTCCGGTACCTGGAGACACTCGGATTCAGGATGATCGACTGCCAGCAGACAACCGAACATATGCTCCGTTTCGGGGCCCGGGAAATTCCACGTGCCCGGTTTCTTTCCGGGCTCAGGAAAAACCTTCAAGGATGTAGTCTGCAGACGGATCTGACCGGATTTCGGGATGGGGAATGAGAGGCGGATCACGATCCGATCAGATCCAGGAACTCCTGTTCCGAAATGACCGTTGTGCCCAGCTTTTCTGCCTGGGCAATTTTTTTGGCCCCTACCTTTTCACCGCAGACCAGGTAATCCGTTGCCCCGGACACGGATGTCTGGACGTTGGCTCCTTGTTGTCGGGCCATGTTCTGCATCTCCTCCCGTGTTCCCTGGACCATCTTTCCCGTAAACACGACTCCTTTGTCCTTGATGGGGGAATCCAGGGCGGCCAGCTCCTTTTGAAGCGGGGTTGATTCCAGATTGAATCCCAGATCGATCATGTGCTCCATGGTCGAACGGATCGCTTGAATGCCCGTGGAGATGGACCGGCTGGTGATCTCACCGAATCCGTTGATGGCCAGGATATCTTCCGCCGTGATCGTGGTGATCGTTTCCAATGGATAGTGTTGCAGCAGTTTGCGGCTGTCGCCCTTGCCCAGATCCGGGATGCCGAAGGCGGCCAGGAAGCGCCAGTCTTCCACCGGTTTGGTCCGACTGATGGTCAAGGCCTGAAAGAGATTTCTGGATTGGACCGGTCCAAATCCCATTTCCATGAAATCCTGTTCGGTCAGGGCGTAGACCTGTTCCAGGGTATCGATTCCATTGTCCACAAGTTTCTCGACCGTTTTGGTTCCGTACCAGTCGGCATTGCCCAGGATCTTGAACCAATGTTCGATGGTCTGGCGGATCTGGGCGGGGCATTGCGTGTTGGGACAGATCAGAAAATCATTTGCCTGCACAAGAGGGGTCGTGCAGACCGGGCAGTTTTCCGGGATGGTGACCTTGTCGGACGGTGTGATCACGGCCTCGAGTTTGGGAATGACCTCGCCGCTTCGGATAACCTCGATGATCGATCCTATGCCGATATGCTGTTTTTTCAGAAATCCCGCGTTGTGGGCTGTAACCCGTCTGATGGTCGCCCCGGACAGGGATACAGGCTGTACCTGCATGACCGGGGTGACCTTGCCGGTTCTGCCGACCTGCCAGAGGATCGCTTCAACCCGGGTTTCAGCCGTATCCCCCTTGTCCTTGACCGCGATCTGCCAGCGATAATGGTGACTGGTCGCCCCCATGATCTCTCTGACTGGCTGGTCCACGACCTCGACCACCAGGCCGTCCATGGGGTAGTCGACCTTGCTTTGCAGGTCGTGCTTGATCGTTTCGATGTGTGCGAGCAGCTCCTCTCCGGTTCCCTGCCAATCGGGAAGGGTTGCATAGGGCACGAACCGGACCGCCTTGTCCTCCAATGCCTGCAAAGCCAATGTGTTCACATTGTCCGAAGAGACGATCCCCACGACCAGGTTCCGGGGATGTTCGAATTTGTCGGCCAGATGTTCCTGGAAATAGGATTGGGAGATGATTATTTCCCCGAGTCCCATGCCTCGTTCACCTTCGACCACAACCCCCTTGGTCAGGGCTGACGTGATATCAAAACCGCTTTGCCCGTTTCCCCGTGAGGCCAGGATCTGTCCGTCATCGCGGCCGGCAAGTCCGTCCAGTTTGGGCGTTACCCTGAAGGTGATCGTGTCGATACCACGTCCAAGGGCCTCCTTGTGAACCCGGTCCACAAATCGTTTGAGTTCACCGATTGTGTATGCCTTGTCCGTGGAGAGCATGGGCACGGGATGGCGGATTTCCTGCTTGTTGCTGAAGATTTCAGGTTCGACCTGATGCAGAAACGGATTTTTGGGATCGAGTCTGCGCAGGGATTCGACCAGGTTGTCATATTCCTCGTCGCTGACAAGGGGGGTTCCGGCCCTGTAGGCTGCGTTATATGTTTCGAGCCGCTGGACCAGGATGTCTATGGAAGAGATATCGGGCATGGGGAGGCGGTTTTAGGTTTTAGGTTTTAAGTTTTAGGTAAGGAGTTTGAAGGGTTAAGGGTTAAGGGGTACGTGGGGGTTGGGTTTGGTGGGGGAGAGCCCAGGGTTCAGAAGTGGTTTTTTAAGGGATAGCTTGATGTTTGCCAAGGTTCATTTTGGGATCATTTTTGGCTCCTCGCTATTTCGTGTGGGTAGGGGGAAATTCGAGCTTGCCCCCGAGGAGGTAAATCATGGTGATGAGATTACGAGTTGAACGGTATCCACGGGCTTTAGCTTTTGCTGCTTGAATGAGA